>CAJAHZ010000163.1 GCA_903939665.1 uncultured Pseudomonadota bacterium
TAATCCTCAAGCGTTCTATAGGTGGGCATTGAGCCACTCCACGTACTGGGCAACGCCCTCTTCCACCGTCGCGAACTCGGCGGCGTAGCCGGCCTTGCGCAGTTTCGTGAGATCGGCCTGCGTAAAGCTCTGGTACTGTCCCTTCAGCGCTTCGGGGAACGCGACGTATTCGATCAAGCCTTGCTGCAGAAGGTCGCCCAGCGGCAGCGCTTCCTTGCCGGCAAGCGCCCGGCAACCATTGACGCTGGCCAGCGCTACATCATTGAAGCTCTGCGCCCGACCGGTGCCCAGATTGAAAATACCCGACTGCTCCGGGTGATCAAGAAAATGCAGATTGACCTTGGCAACATCGCCGACATAAACAAAATCCCGTCGTTGCTCGCCGTTGGCATAGCCATCACAACCCTCGAAGAGCTTGACCTTGCCGTCGGCACGGAACTGGTTGTAGTGGTGAAAGGCCACCGACGCCATACGACCCTTGTGCGACTCTCGGGGACCATAGACGTTGAAGTAGCGAAAACCGACGACCTGCGAATTGAATGAACCCACTTCCGCCAGACGCTGACGGACAATCTGGTCGAAAAGAAATTTGGAGTAGCCGTAAACATTGAGCGGCGCCTCGTACTGGCGCTCTTCCTTGAACACGCTGCCACCGCCGTAGGTTGCCGCACTCGATGCGTAAAGCAGTTGCACTTCCTGATCGAGGCACCAGTCGAGAATACCGCGCGAGTAACGGTAGTTATTCTCCATCATGTAGCGGCCATCGGTCTCCATCGTATCGGAGCAGGCCCCTTCATGCAGGATGGCCTCAACGTCGCCGTCAAAATCACCCGCCATCAGACGCTCGAGGAACTCGTTCTTGTCGATGTAATCGGCAATCTCGCAATCGACGAGATTTTTGAACTTGTCAGCCTTCGTCAGATTGTCGACCGCAATGATCTTGCGCACACCGCGCTCATTGAGCGCCTTGACGAGATTGGCGCCGATAAAGCCCGCAGCGCCGGTAACGATCGTGTACATGGTCTTACCTCAATTCGTTTCGATTCACTGCAACGCAGTTTCAAGTTCATCGCGCGTGACGACCGCCGTGCCGAGTTTGCCAACGACAACCCCCGCTGCGACGTTGGCGACATGGATCGCTTCGGCCCAATCGCTACCGTGGGCAAGCATCACGGCAAGCGCTGCGATAACCGTATCGCCGGCGCCTGAGACATCGAATACCTCGCGTGCCACCGCCTTCTCATGAACCATTCCGTCAGCATGAAAAAGCGACATCCCCTCCTCGCTGCGCGTCACCAGCAACGCATCGAGCCCGAGTTGGCTGCGCAAAGCCTCGGCTTTTTGTGCCAACTCGGCATCATCCTTCCAGCGGCCAACTACTTCGCGCAATTCAGCACGGTTGGGCGTAATGATTGTCGCCCCCGCGTATTTCGAATAATCGTCACCCTTCGGATCAACCAGCACTTTTTTGCCGGCATCGCGCGCCATGCGGATCATCTCGCCGATATGCGCCAGCCCGCCCTTGCCGTAGTCGGAAAGAATCACGACATCGCAATCCGGCAAGCGCGACTCGAATTCGGCGAGCTTGGCGCGCAGCACCTCGTGCGATGGCGCCGTTTCAA
>CAJAHZ010000164.1 GCA_903939665.1 uncultured Pseudomonadota bacterium
CGAGAACCGCGTCTATCAGGTGTTCATGGAGGAGGGCGCGCCGCTGGTCGTCAAATTTTATCGCTCCGGCCGCTGGTCGGATGCGGCAATTCTTGAAGAACACGCTTTCGTTGCCGAGCTGCTTGAGCGCGAATTACCGGTGGTCGCACCTTTGGCGATTGACGGGCACACGCTGCATAAAGACGAAGATCTGCGCTTTGCCGTTTTTCCCCGGCAGAGCGGGCGGGCACCCGAGTTCGACGGCGAGCAGATTCTTGAATGGATGGGGCGCTTCATCGGGCGGATTCACGCAGTCGGCGCACTCAAGCCTTTTGCCGAGAGGCCGGCGCTCAATATTCAGACCTTCGGTGAAGAGCCGCGCGATTTTCTGCTGAGTAATAATTTCCTGCCGCCAGAACTTGCCGACGTCTATTTTGGCGTGGTTGCGCAGGCGCTTGACGGCGTGCGGCGCTGCTACGACCGTGCCGGATCGTCCGCGCTGATTCGCCTGCATGGCGATTGTCACATCGGCAATGTGCTGTGGACGGAAGGTGAGCAGCGCGGACCGCACTTCGTCGATTTTGATGATGCGCGCATGGGGCCGGCAGTACAGGATTTGTGGATGCTGCTCTCCGGCGAGCGTGCCGATCAGGTGCGGCAACTGGCCGATGTGCTGGCCGGTTACGAAGATTTTCAGGAGTTCGATACGCGCGAACTTCATCTCGTTGAAGCACTGCGCACGCTACGCCTGATCCACTACGCCGGCTGGCTGGCGCGGCGCTGGGATGATCCGGCTTTTCCGCTGACCTTTCCGTGGTTCAACACCCAGCGCTACTGGCAGGATCGCATTCTCGAACTGCGCGAGCAGATCGCGTTGATGGATGAGCCACCGCTCTGGTCATCCTGAGCGGTGCTCAGTCCTGCGCGGCCCGGCAGGCGATCCATAGCGTCAACCGGCCCACGCGCTGTCGGGCCGCCAGCGGGCTACCCAGTCCGGTATTTCATCGGCCGGCATCGGTCGTGCGATACAGTATCCCTGTGCCAGAGAGCAGCCCAGTGCGAGGAGTCGCGTGCCGTGAGCAATCGTTTCAACGCCTTCGGCAATCACCTGGCGACGGAACGCCGCTGCCAGTCCGATAACGCCCCTGACGATGGCCAGGTCATCTGGATCATCGAGCATATCGAGAACAAAGCTCCGGTCGATCTTGAGCGTTTCAGCTGGCAGGCGCTTGAGATAGGTCAGTGAGGAATAGCCGGTGCCAAAATCGTCGAGCGAGAAGTTGACGCCTAATTCTCGGCATTGATGCATCAGCGTGGCGACGTGCTCGACATCATCAAGGGCGCTCGATTCCAGTATTTCCAGCTCCAGTTGTCCGGGTTTGATGCCGGGATGCCGGGCGAGGAGGGCGGTCAGTTGTGCTACGAAACCGCTTTTTTGCAACTGGCTGGCGTCGATATTGACGCTTATGGGAAGGTTCAGCCCTGAATCGTTCCATTTGTCCAGTTGTGTGAGCGCTGACTCGATGACCCACTCGCCGATGTCGATGATGAGTGAATGGCCTTCGATGACCGGTAGGAAATTGGCGGGCGGCAGCAGCCCGAGCTCCGGCTGTTGCCAGCGGATCAGCGCTTCAACGCCGACGATGCGCCCGGTCCGCATATCCACCTTGGGCTGGAAGTGCAGCACGAACTCATTGGCAAGCAGTGCTCGCCGGATGCGGCCAATGCTTTCGTGCCGGGTGGTTATGGCAACGTCCTGTGCAACATCGAACCGGTGATAACGATTCTTGCCGTCCTGCTTGGCCTGGTACATCGCCTGGTCGGCATGGCGCAGCAGCAGATCGGCATCGCCGTTATCTTGGGGAAAGAAGGTTACGCCAATGCTGGCGGAGACGCTGAGCGTGAAGTCTCCTGCGATGATCGGATCGGCAGCGGTTTGCAGCAGACGGTAAAGGACCGGTGTGCAGTCTTGCGGTTCCTCCAGATCGACCAGTACGGCGACAAACTCATCGCCACCGATGCGAGACAGCGTGTCGCCTTCGCGCAGCACCTCTTGCATCCGCTGGGCAAGGGTGACCAGAAGCTGGTCGCCGATGGCGTGACCGTGGCGGTCATTGATCGGCTTGAAGCCGTCCAGATCGAGATAGATGACGGCAAGTGTCCGGCCCTGCCTTTGGCTTTGGCTCATCGCCTGTTGCAGCCGGTCGGCGAGCAAAACCCGGTTGGGCAGGCCGGTCAGCGGATCGAAATGAGCGATGTGTTCAAGTTGCCGGTAGGCGTGCTTCAGGTC
>CAJAHZ010000165.1 GCA_903939665.1 uncultured Pseudomonadota bacterium
CCGCGCTGCCAGTCGAGATAAGCCGGCAAACGCTTCTCCCAACGCAAGCGCCAGCCGATGGCGAGAAAATTGTCCTCGACGGCCGGTGCGAACACCTCCGCGACGCAGGCCTGCAAGGAGGCCAGGGCCGCTTCCTGATCGAGACTTGAGATCAAGGGATGGCGTGCGTGAAAGCGTTCGAGCACGCGATGCACCAGCGCGCCGTAATCGCTTTTGCCCATCTCCTCGCTCACCTCGTCCATCTCGCCCAGACCAAGAATGTGCCGCGCAAAAAAACGATAGGGGCAAACGACGAGACTGGCATAGGCGCTGACCGAGACCCGACGCGGAATCAGCGCCACGGGGGCAAGCGGTGTGGAACGGCAGGTGGCACCGGGCGCAACATCAGCCGCGGGCTGTGCTTCGCGGCGCGCCGGCAAGGACGCGCGGTGCAGGTCATCGTTCCACGCCAGGCGGTGCAAGGTCGCCAGCAGATCGAGCTCGGGCGCCAGCAGATTGGCCTCGCCGTCGTGCTCGGCCTGCCAGGTCACGACGACGCGCGGCACTGTCGCCAGCAACAATTCGAGATCACGCCGCAATTCGCATTCGGCATGCTCGCGCGTCGGCAAGCCAAGCTCGCGGCGCACCGACTGGTTGAAGAAGGCGCCACCGGTGGCCGGCGTAAGTTGGCGTGCATCGCCGCCGATCAGCAGGGCCGCTTCAAAGCGGCGCATGCAAACGGCGTTAAGCGGCGTCAACACAATCGGGCTGGCAATTCCGCCATCGCGAAAATTCGCCGCCTCGAATTCACGGTTAAGCCAGTCGCGCCATGCGGCAAACGAAAACAGTGCGGTGCTTCCGTCAAGCTCCTGCCTTCGTGCCGCGAGCAGGTCAAGCAGCGCCTTGCCGGCCGGATCGGCGAGCAGCAGGGGCTGCGCAGCCAGCGCTTCAAGTGATTTGTACAGACGGTCGATCCAGCGCGGCAAAGTCGCCGGCCGCGAGCGCAGCAAGGTGCTCGCGGCCTCGATACGATCCAGCAGCGCGAGGCCAAGAGGCTTCGCTGCCTGAATCGCCGTATCGTCAGACTCCAGCAGGCAGCGCCTGAAACGCTGCACGCCGGCGCGCGCCGAAGCCGTCCGAATGACCGATTCAAGCGCAAACACCGCAGCCTTGCGCTCGGCTTCGTCACAATCGGAAAAAACGTAGGGTGACTTGCAGAGGTCGAGCAGGTCACGGTAATAAGCACCACCGGCGGCCGTTTCGATCAGTGCATCAACAGCCGCCGCCGCACGCGAGGTGGACAGCAGCCAGCCGGTTTCATCGACCACCAGAATACCTTCCCGCTCAAGCAGCGCACGCACGCGGCGCGCCGTCAGGCGGTCCTGAGTGATCAGCACGATACGGCGCAGCCCTTCGTTCAGCCAGTGTCCAACTTGCGCGACGGCGGCCAGCGCCTCCTGCTCGCGCCCGGCAGTCGGAACCAGCTGCAGCCGGCGAAGTAGCGGGCTGTGCGGCAAGCGGCCAGCCAGTGCCAGCGCGCGATCATGCAGCGGGTCAGCGGCGTCCGCCACGTTCTCTGGCCAGGCAGCGGCCAGCGTCGTCATCAATTCGTTCGTTTGCGCCGCGCGCGGCGCCGGATGGAAAACTGCCACCGGCTGGCGCTCAGCATAGCGCGCCAGAAAATCCCGCTCGGCAGGATCGAGCGCTTCGTCCGGCGCCGCGTCGAGCAAGACCAACAGAGGGCGTTCGGCAAGCTCAGCCAGCCGCGCCAGACGCAAGCGATAGACGCCAGCCGCGTCAGGCCGGCCGTCGCCAGAAAGCGCGCGCCACAATTCGTGCACCACGCGCGCCTCGAAAGCAAGCGGCGTCGAGGCGCGCAGCGCGTAGGCGCGCTCCAGTTGCGCAATAAGCACACCTTCGTCCTGCGGCAGATGAACCGCGGCTGCCGTCAATTCGTCGAACAACCCGGCCATTTCGCTGGCAATACCCCACAGGGCGCCCTCGTCGAACCACTGGCGTTCGCGCAGCGCTTCATGCAGCAGGACAAGCCGCTCGCTGTCTGCCAGCGGCGTCGGAAGATCGGGGAGAAGCGCCGTTTGCGCCCAGTGCGTCAGGGTATCGAAAGCCGGCAAAAGGAGCGGACGGGCAGCCACGCGCACCAGCGCCTGACGCAATTCGCCGGCAATCGGCAGCGCCGGCACCAGGATGAGGACTGAGGAAAGATCGCCGGATTGAACAAACCGATCAAAGCGTTCGAGCATCGCCGCCGCAACGGTATCAAGAAAGCCCTCGCCGACCGGCAGCGGCGTCATTTCGGGTGCTTTGCAACGAGCAGGCGAGGAATCCCGATCAACGTTCCAAATCTTGCAGCTTGTCCGGCTTGTTGTTCCAGTCGTCGGCATCGTCCAGCGCAGCCTTGCTTTCGGTAATCGTGGGCCAGGCCTTGGCGAGTTCGGCATTGAGCGCAACGAACTGGCGCTGCGCGTCCGGCAAATCGTCCTCGGCAAAGATCGCTTCAGCTGGACACTCGGGAACGCACAAGGTGCAATCGATGCACTCCTCCGGGTCGATCACGAGAAAATTCGGGCCTTCATGGAAGCAATCAACCGGGCAAACATCCACACAGTCGGTGAATTTGCACTTGATACAGTTTTCGGTAACGACAAAAGTCATGATATTTTCCGCCAGCACACTCGATAAGACGAAAACTATAGCGCATTTGCCACAGTGTCGTCAGGCTCGCTTCCCTTGCCGAAGTTTTTTCGCTAGGATAGCCACACACGCTGCACCCGCAGCTCACGTCCCTACATTTTTCCACCATTCCAGATTCCGCAAGAGGCTTTGATGAGCGAACACATCCACTACGTTACCGACGACAGCTTTGGCGCCGATGTCCTGCAATCGGCACAGCCTGTACTGGTCGACTACTGGGCCGAGTGGTGCGGCCCGTGCAAGATGATCGCGCCGATCCTTGACGAAATCGCCAAGGAATACGCCGGTCGCCTGAAGGTCGCCAAGCTGAACATCGACGACAACCAGAAAACGCCGGCTAATTACGGCGTCCGAGGCATTCCGACGCTGATGCTTTTCAAGAACGGCAACATTGAAGCAACCAAGGTCGGCGCGCTCTCCAAATCACAGCTCACCGCATTCATTGACAGCAACCTGTAAAATCGTTACGCTCGGTCTGAGAGTTCAAGCAACGCGGCGCAAAATAGCAAGCGATCAACACCCCGCGCTGAACTTTCAGGCCTGATTTGCCTGACGCAACAATCCCGGCAACACCCCCAGCACATCCCCACTCCGCGTTTCATTGGCGAAATCGCTCAGCGCACCCGTATTTTCTCCTCTCCCTCCTCCCTCCTCGCACATGCACCTATCCGAACTCAAAGCCCTTCATGTAAGCCAGCTCCTCGAAATGGCCGTCACCAACTGCATCGACGGTGCCAACCGCCTGCGCAAGCACGAGCTGATTTTCGCGTTGCTGAAAAACCAGGCCAAAAAAGGCGAAACCATTTTCGGTGACGGGACCATGGAGACGCTACCGGACGGCTTCGGCTTCCTGCGCTCGCCCGATACCTCGTATCTGGCCAGCACCGACGACATCTACGTCAGCCCGAGCCAGATCCGCCGCTTCAACCTGCACACCGGCGACACGGTCGAGGGCGAGATCCGCACGCCGAAGGAAGGCGAGCGCTACTTTGCGCTGGTCAAGGTCGACAAGATCAACGGCGAGGCGCCGGAAGCGTCGAAGAACAAGATTCTCTTCGAGAACCTAACGCCGCTACACCCGGCCGAACACATGAAACTCGAACGCGATATTCGCGGCGAGGAAAACATGACCAGCCGCATCATCGACATCATCGCGCCGATCGGCAA
>CAJAHZ010000166.1 GCA_903939665.1 uncultured Pseudomonadota bacterium
GCGTCGGCTCTGCTTGTTCAAACCGCGCCGGCGGCTTGTCGACGTTCCATCATCTTCCAGATCATCGGCGTCAGGATCAGTTGCATGGCCAGCGGCATCTTGCCACCGGGGATGACGATGGTGTTGGGGCGCGACATGAAGGCCTGGTCGATCATTGTCAGCAGATAAGGGAAGTCGATGCCGCGCGGGTCGGCGAAGCGGATGACGACGAAGGATTCGTCCTGGCTCGGGATGTCGTTGGCGATGAATGGGTTGGAGGTGTCGACCACCGGCACGCGCTGGAAATTGATGTGCGTGCGTGAAAACTGCGGCGTGATGTAGTGCACGTAGTCAGCCATGCGGCGCAGGATGGTGTCGGTCACCGCTTCGAGGGAATAGCCGCGTTTGCGCGTGTCGCGGTGGATTTTCTGGATCCATTCGAGATTGACTGTCGGTACGACGCCGATGATCAGGTCCGGGTAACGGGTGGCATCGACCTCGTCGGTCTTCACGGCGCCGTGCAAGCCTTCGTAAAGCAGGATGTCGCTGTCGGCCGGCAGGTCACGCCAATCGGTGAAAGTGCCGATCTCGCCGCCCAGTTCGGCGGCTTCGATCTCGTTATGAATGTAGTGGCGGAAGCGACCGCCGCCCGTTTCGCTGTATTCGCGAAAAAGTTTTTCGATGCCGGCGAAGTCGTTGCCTTCCGGCCCGAAGTGCGATGGCACGGGCAGGCCGTCGCGCTCGGCGACCTCGATCTGGCGCTCCATTTCCACGCGCGGATAGCGGTGGAAGCTGTCGCCTTCGACGAAGGCGCCACGCACGTTCTCGCGCCAGAAAATTTGCTGGAAGGTCCGTGTGACTTTGGTCGTTCCGGCGCCGGACGATCCGGTGACCGCGATGATCGGATGGCGCAGCGACATGGGGCTTCTCAGTCCTTCAGGTGGTGCGCTACGGCCAGCGCAACTTCGTTCTTCGAGCCGAGGATGACCGGTATGCGCTGATGCAGTCCGCTCGGCTGGATGTCCATGATGTTGCAGTGGCCAGTGCTTGCCGCGCCGCCGGCCTGCTCGACGATGAAGGCCATCGGATTGGCTTCGTAGAGCAGGCGCAGCTTGCCGCCCTGCGCCGCGATCTTGCTGTCGAGCGGGTACATGAAGACACCGCCGCGCGTCAGGATGCGATGAACGTCCACCACCATCGACGCCACCCAGCGCATGTTGAAGTCCTTGCCGCGTGGGCCTTCCTTGCCGCTCAGCAGGTCGTTGACGTAGCGCTGCATGGGCGGCTCCCAGAAGCGCATGTTTGACATGTTGATGGCAAACTCTTTGGTGTCATGCGGAATCTGTATGTTCTCCTGCGTCAGCACGAAGGAGCCGAGTTCGCGGTCGAGCGTGAAGCAGACGACGCCGTCGCCGACGGTCAGTACAAAAAGTGTTGTCGGGCCATAGACGGCGTAACCGGCAGCAACTTGCCGCGTGCCCGCCTGCAGGAAAGCGTTGGCCTGCGTCGGGTCGTCGCCTTCGGTACAGCGCAGTACGGAGAAGATGGTGCCGACCGAGACGTTGATGTCGATGTTGCTGGATCCGTCGAGGGGGTCGAAAAGCAGCAGGTATTCGCCCTGCGGATAACGGTTCGGGATGGCGTGTGGCAGTTCCATTTCTTCCGAGGCCATGCCGGCGAGATGGCCGCCCCACTCGTTGGCTTCAAGAAATATTTCGTTGGAGAGGACGTCGAGTTTCTTTTGCGCCTCACCCTGGACATTGTCGCTGCCGGCTTCGCCGAGGATGCCGCCTTCTCCGCCGAGCCCGCCCTTGCCGATGGCGATGGCGATGCTTTTGCAGGCGCGGGCGACCACTTCGATCAGCAGGCGAAGATCGGCGTTGATTTTGCCCTTCTCGCGTTGTTCTTCGATCAGGTAACGGCTTAGCGTGATGCGGCGCATGGGTGAATCTCCGGCGGGTTCAATGGGCGTTGGTCGGGAAACTGTGCGGGGCAGCAAAAACAGGCGGCTATTTTACCCTGAGCGGGTAGGCAAGGCGTGAGTGAGCGTCAGCCGCGCCATTTGATCGAGCAGCCGATGCTGGCGGTTTGTTCACGCGGGCCGTGGCCGCTGGCGGCGATTTCTCGCATCGCCTCGAGCAACTCGCGTCGGACGTCGGGTTTTGCCGGGGCGCGCCCACTGGCATCAAGGCGGCCACGGTACTGCAATTCCAGCGCGCCGTTGAAACCGAAAAAGTCCGGCGTGCATACGGCGCCATAGGCGTGCGCCACATCCTGCGAGGCATCGTGCAGGTAAGGGAAAGTGAAGTTCAGGTCGCTGGCCACTTGCCGCATGTTGTCGAGGGAATCTTCGGGGTATTCAGCCGCATCGTTGCTCATGATTGCGGCGACGCCGATGCCGAGTGTCTGCAGTTCGCGCGCGTCGCGGCAAATGCGGTCAATGACCGCCTTGACGTAAGGGCAGTGGTTGCAGATGAACATCAGCAGCAGCCCGTTCGGCCCGCGCAGCGTAGCCAGTGAGTGGCGCTTTCCGGACGTGTCGTCGAGTTCGAAATTGACGGCTTTCCAGCCGAAATTGCAAAGCGGTGTCTCAGTTGCCACGATTTGCTGCCATAAGAGGTGGTCTTTCGGTGCTTGTTGCAGGCGACGACAAAGGGGCGATGACCCTATAATATCATCATGAATGCTCCCCGCTTTTACTGCCCGATGCCGCTTGCCGAGGGCGCGTGCGCCGAGTTGCCGGAAGGCGCTGCACGTCATGCCGTCAAGGCTTTGCGCTTGCGTGTCGGCGATGCTTTGTCATTGTTTGACGGGGTGGCCGGTGAGCATGCGGCGAGGATCATCGGCATTGAGCGCGAACGGGTAAGCGTCGAAGTGTTGGCGCGGCACGATGTGGCGCGTGAGTCTCCACTCGACATCACGCTGGTGCAGGCGCTGCAGTCGGGCGAAAAAATGGATATGACGGTGCAGAAGGGCGTCGAGCTGGGCGTGGCGCGCATTGTTCCGGTGGTCTCGCGACGCAGCGTGGTGCGTCTCGAAGGCGAGCGTGCGCTGCGCCGCGTTGAGCATTGGCGCGCTGTCGTTGTTTCGGCCTGCGAGCAGTGCGGCCGTAACCGCCTGCCGGAGATCATGCCGTTGTTAGGGCTGGAGCGCTGGCTGGCGCAGCCGGCGGTGACAGGCGTTGTGCGCCTGATGCTGGCGCCGGGCGCGCAGCATACGCTCGGCACCTTGCCGCCGCCGTTGCCGGGGGCGCGCATCGAGTTGCTGATTGGCGCCGAAGGGGGGCTGGCGCCGGAGGAGATGCTGGCGGCTGAACTTGCCGGTTTTGTTGGAATTCGTCTCGGGCCGCGCATCTTGCGTACCGAGACGGCAGGTCTGGCCGCATTGGCGGCGATGCAGTGTTTATGGGGTGATTTCAGAGAGGAAGCGGATCATGTTTGAATCGGCGGAACTTGGGCACACGATCGACAAGGCAACGTTTCGTGAGGAGGTCCCCAAGTTGCGCGCGGGCCTGCTCGACGCGCAGTTCGAGCTGCGTGAGAACGGCAAGTTTCCTGTCGTTATTCTGGTCAGCGGCGTTGACGGGTCGGGCAAGGGCGAGACAATCAATGTGCTTTACGAATGGATGGACCCGCGCTATCTGTCGACGCTGGCTTTTTCGGCGCCGAGCGATGAAGAGCGCGAGCGGCCCTATATGTGGCGCTACTGGCGCGCCCTGCCGCCCAAGGGGCGAGCCGGTGTTTTCGCAGGTTCGTGGTACTCCGATCCGATCCGCGATCGCATTGTCGGGCAGCTGGCCAAGGGCGATCTCGATCAGCGCATGGACCAGATCAACCGCTTCGAGGCGATGCTGGTCAACGAAGGTGCGCTGGTCCTCAAGTTCTGGTTCCACCTCTCCAAGGACGGGCAGCGCAAGCGGCTCAAGGCACTGGAAAGGGACCCGCTGACCGCGTGGCGGGTGACCAAGGCGAGCTGGGATCGGCTGAAGACCTACGACAAACTGCAGGAAGCGGCTGGGCATGTGCTGCGCATGACCAACACGCCGTGGGCGCCGTGGATCGTCGTCGAGGGCACCGATGACCGCTATCGTTCGCTGACTGTTGGCAAGGTTGTTCTCGATGCGTTGCAGAAGCGTCTGGCCGACAAGCGCGACCAGAATTTCCCGGTGGCGCCGCCGCTCGCGCCGAAGATCGATTCGCTCGACGTGCTGACCGCGCTTGATCTGACGCAGAAGCTCGAACGCAAGGCCTATGACACGCAGCTTGCCAAATGGCAGGGCCGTCTGTCGGAGCTGGTGCGTCATCCGGAGTTCAAGAAGCGCTCGTTGATCATCGCTTTTGAAGGCTCCGACGCCGCCGGCAAGGGCGGCAGCATCCGGCGCATCACGGCGGCGATGGATGCGCGCCAGTACCAGATCGTCCCGGTCGCCGCGCCGACCGAGGAGGAGCGCGCGCAGCCCTATTTGTGGCGCTTTTGGCGGCATATTCCGCGCACCGGGCGGGTGGCGATTTTCGACCGCACCTGGTACGGGCGCGTACTCGTTGAGCGCGTTGAGGGGTTTTGCGCCGAGGCCGACTGGCTGCGCGCCTACACCGAGATCAACGACTTTGAGCATGAGTTGCAGGGCGATGGCGCGATCGTCATCAAATTCTGGCTGCAGATCAGCGACAAAGAGCAGCTCAGGCGTTTCAAGGAGCGTGAGAAAATCGAGTTCAAGCGTTTCAAGATCACCGAAGAGGACTGGCGTAACCGCGAGAAAAGCGAGGCTTATCATACCGCCGTGTGCGATATGGTCGATCGCACCAGCACCGGGCAGTCCCCCTGGACGATCGTTGAAGCCAACGACAAGAGTTTCGCTCGCGTGAAAATTTTGCAGACCATCTGCGAACGCCTGGAAAAAGCCTTGAAAACAGAGAAGAGCAAGGGAAAAGAAAAGGATTGATCCTGTCATGTCAGAAGAGTTGAGTTCCGCCGATTTTGTCGCCTGGTTCCGTTCGGTCGCGCCCTACGTCAATCTGTTTCGCGGCAAGACCTTCGTCATCGCGTTCGGCGGCAAGGCGATTTCCGGGCCGCTGGCGCGCACGCTGGCTTATGACGTTAATCTGCTCGCAGCGCTGGGTATTCGCCTGGTGCTGGTGCACGGTGCGCGACCGCAGATCGAGGAGGAGTTGCGCGAAAAGGGCTTGCCGTCGCTCTACCACGGGCGTTATCGCATCACCGATGCGCCGGCGCTCGACTGTGTGATTGACGCCGTCGGCAGCGTTTATCTGGAGATTGAAGCACTGCTCTCGCAGGGTTTGCCTGATACGCCGATGGCCAACAGCACGATCCGGGTGGTCGGCGGCAACTTCATCACGGCCAAGCCGGTGGGCGTGCTTGATGGTGTCGATATGCAGTATGCGGGGCAGGTGCGCAAAATTGATGCCGATGGTATCCGTGCGCAGCTTGGCATTGGCAACATTGTTCTGCTTTCGTGCATGGGCGCCAGCCCGACCGGCGAGATATTCAATCTGGCGATGGAGGAGGTCGCCGAGGCTGCCGCGACTGCGCTGGCCGCCGACAAACTTGTTTTTCTGACCGATAGTCAGGGGGCGACCGATATCGATGGCAGCCTGCTCGACGAGCTGACGGTCGATGCGGCCGAGCGCCTGATGACGCTCGGCGACTGGTTGTCGCCCGACCTCAAGCGCTATCTGCCTTGTGCCGCGCGCGCCAGCCGTGCCGGTGTCGGTCGCGTGCACCTGATCGGCTACAACGAGGATGGCACGCTCCTGCGCGAACTGTTTTCGCGTGACGGGGTGGGGACAATCATTACGCGCGAGTCGCTTGAGCAACTGCGTGATGCGCGACCGGACGACATTAGCGGCCTCGTGGCGCTGATCGAGCCGCTGGAAGAAGACGGCACCTTGGTGCGTCGTTCGCGCGAGTTGCTGGAGCGCGAAATTTCGCGCTTCTCGGTGGTCGAGCACGACGGCATGATCGTCGGCTGCGCGGCGCTGTATCCCTACGGAGAAGATCAGGCCGAACTGGCCTGTGTGGCGGTACATCCGCACTATCGGCGCTGGGGTTACGGCGAGCAACTGATAAAGCGCATCGAGGTGCGCGCCCGGGCAGCCGGTATCAAGCGCCTGTTCGTGCTCACCACGGCGACTTCGCACTGGTTCAAGGAGCGCGGCTTTGCCGAACGGCCGATTGCCGAGTTGCCCGCAGAGAAGCGCCTGATGTACAACCTGCAGCGCCGTTCCAAGGTGCTGATGAAGCCGCTGTAGTTAGCGGGCCGTGCAGGGCGCGTTATAATCAGCGGGTTGTTTTGTGTCGCGGTCTACAGATTACGGAGTGAACTTTATGGCAAGAATGGTCAATTGCATCAAACTCGGTCGCGAGGCCGAAGCGCTCGATTTTCCGCCCTATCCGGGCGCGATCGGCAAGCGGATCTACGAAAGCGTGTCGAAGGAAGCGTGGCAGCAGTGGATTCGTCAGCAGACGATGATCATCAACGAGAATCGCCTGAACCTTGCTGACGCCGCGCATCGCAAATATCTCGCCGAGCAGGTAGAAAAGCATTTCTTTGGCGGTGGTGCAGATCAGGTCCAGGGCTACGTTCCGCCCAAGTCTTGATGGCCTGAGGCGCAACGTTTTATACAGAAAAGCCCCGCTGCGTGGACGTGGCGGGGCTTTTTTATTCGCCCGTTTCTGGGTGTCGGAAAATTTTACACACCCCTGTAATCAACAGCAACTCTGCACGAAGTTGTTTCGAAATGGCAGGGTGGCTTGCTTGTTTTTATGGGACTAATTCACAATGTGTGTTTTATGGCATGCTTGGTGCTTAGATGTCGCCCTTCAACCATTGATGCTTAGGATGCTTATGAAAACAAGGAAATTTGCAGCTGCGGCACTGGCAACTGTTTCGCTGGTGTCGAGTGGCGCAGCGTTTGCGTCGCCTTTGACGGTGTCAAGCTATGACATGGCGAACGGAAATACCGGCTCGTACAACTATTGGGATGATTCCTATTCGGGCAGTGGATCGAAAACAACGGATGGCGCAGCACTTTCCGGCGGCAAGGGTGATTTGACCGATGGCATCAAGGCGACGGACAACTGGTATGTGACAGAAGCGCCGGCTGGCGCCGGGCCGTATGTTGGATGGCTAAACGTAAACCCGTTGATCCACTTCCACTTTGCTGGATTGGTAACCGTCAAGGGGGTCAGTTTCAATTTTGATGACGCTGCCGGTAATGGGGGCGTCAGCTCTCCGTTGCGGGTGGTCGTCGGCGGTACGACATACGATGTTATCGATCCGGCAGGTAGCGCGCCTTTTCAGTTCGATCTGACCGGGCTCAACCTGAATGTTTCGGATTTGGATATCACCATCACTCGAGGCAATTCCTGGGTCTTTGTCAGCGAAATAGCCTTCGACGGAAGCGCCGGGAATAACTCCGTGCCGGAGCCGGGTTTGCTTGCGCTTTTTGGGTTGGGACTGGCAGGTCTTGCTTTTTCAAAGCGCAAACCGAGCTGACTCACTGAAAAATAGCGTTGGCGGTTACACGCAATGCTGTTCAGCGGTCGCTGAACAGCATTTTTTTCGTTGTCTTTGGCTGGTTGGCTTGCTTCAAGTGTGCGGCAAAAATCAGCTGGTCGCGATCTTCTCGTCGATTTCGCCCGGTGATGAATGGCGGACGTTCAACCCCTTGATCATGTAGATCACGTATTCGGCGATATTCTTTGAGTGGTCGCCAACGCGTTCGATCGCCTTGGCAATGCCCATGATGTCGAGCGAGTGCGAGATGGTGCGCGGGTCTTCCATCATGTAGGTGATCAGTTGGCGGACCAGCGCCTTGTATTCAGTATTGACCGTCTCGTCGAGGTGGAGTACCTCGGCCGCGGCGTCGACATCGAGGCGAGCAAATGCGTCCAGCGAGGCGCGCAGCATCTTGAGCGAAAGCTCGGAAATATGGCTGAGTTCGACATCGGGGATGCTGATTGCGTGCTGGTCGTGCAGCACACAGCCCAAGCGGGCGATCTTGCGCGCCTTGTCGCCGATCCGTTCGAGGTCTGAGGTGCTTTTCAGGACCGTGATGATCATGCGCAGATCGATTGCGGTCGGCTGGCGTTTGGCGATCACTTGATTGCATGCGCCATCCAGTTCGATTTCGAGTTGGTTAACGCGGTTGTCGTCGCGGATGACCGCTTCGAGCAAGGGGATGTCGCCGGCAGACAGGCCTTCCATGGCCTTGCGCATTTGCTGTTCAACCAGCCCGCCCATCTGTAGCACCCGCGTGCGCAGGCTTTCCAGTTCCAGGTCAAAGTTTTTCGAGGTGTGCTCGTTCACGCGTCTTGCTCCAGGATCGTATTGCATTGGGGTAACAGCCCTCCGAGCATAACTTGCCAAGATTACAATTGTGTTTCAGTCGGCGGTCAGGGTTTGCACGCCGGCCGCCGTGCCGAGCAGGCAGACATCTGCCGGTCGGCAAGCGAACAGACCGTTGGTCACGACGCCGGTGATCTGGTTGATGCGCGTTTCCAGCCCGACCGGATCGACGATCTGCAGTCCCTTGAGATCGAGAATCAGGTTGCCGTTATCGGTTACGAACCCTTCGCGCAGCACCGGCGTGCCGCCGAGTTTTGTCAGCTCGCGCGCGACATGCGCGCGCGCCATCGGGATCACTTCAACGGGCAACGGGAAGTTGCCGAGCACTGGCACCAGCTTGGAGCCGTCGGCGATGCAGATAAATTTTTGCGCGACCGCAGCGACGATTTTCTCGCGTGTCAGCGCGCCGCCTCCGCCTTTGATCATGTGCATCTCGACGTTGATTTCGTCGGCGCCATCGACGTAGACCGAAAGCCTGGCAACGTCATTGAGATCAAAAACCTTGATGCCGTGGCCTTCGAGGCGTTTTTTCGTCGCCTCGGAACTGGCTACGGCGCCCTTGATACGGTCCTTCATCCCGGCCAGTGCATCGATAAAGCAATTGGCAGTCGAACCGGTACCGACGCCGACGATTTCGCCTTCAACGACGTATTCGAGAGCGGCACGACCGACTGCCTGTTTGAGTTCGTCCTGAGTCATTGTCTTGGTTTTTCTGCTGATTTTGATCGTTTGTATTTTAGCGGAGTGGGCCTGCTTATGGCGTGGTGTTTCGCTCCCGGCGAGCCGGGCAAGGCGACGACGGGGCGGGTCGGCGAGGTATACTGCCGCATCGTCAATTTGCGGCAGGAGCATCTGGCATGAACGAAAGCCCCTTCAAGGGAAAAACCGGCTTGCGCCGGGTGTACAACGCCATGGGCTATTCGTTTGCCGGTCTGCGCGCCGCTTACGTCAATGAAGACGCTTTTCGCCAGGAGGTGCTGCTGGCGGCCTTGCTCGTGCCGCTGGCGCTTTATTTGCCCGTTGGCGCTGTCGGGCGGGCGCTGATGATCGGCAGCATCCTGCTGGTCTTGATGGTCGAGTTGCTCAACTCGGCGATTGA
>CAJAHZ010000167.1 GCA_903939665.1 uncultured Pseudomonadota bacterium
GAAAGTCTAGCAAACTTTTGCGATGCCACGAATCCTGAGCCTCCTTTGTTCCCTATCCGGCGCCCGGCGCCCGGCGCGTTGCGGCAAAAAAACGCACTGTTTTTTGCCGCTTTTTACAACGCAATCGTCCGGCGCGCCGCTGGCATGCGGATTGCGACTAGTGACATGCGGCGGCGTGGCAGCGCTTTAATCGTCAGCCCCGGCTCAGCCGGTGCGTACTGCATGAGACGAAGCCCGCCGCAACAATGACAATGCCAGACAAAACCCTACCTCTTTTCATCCAGGAGACACCATGATCTACGCAGCCCCCGGCGAAGCCGGCGCCAAGGTTCAGTACAAAGCAAAATACGATAACTTCATCGGTGGCAAGTGGGTTGCCCCGGTCAAAGGCGAATACTTTGACGTGATCACGCCAATCTCCGGCAAAAGCTACACGCATGCCGCCCGCTCGACTGCCGAAGACGTAGAACTCGCGCTGGACGCCGCCCATGCTGCCGCCGACAGCTGGGGCAAGACCGCCCCCGCCGCGCGCGCCAACATCCTGCTGAAGATCGCCGACCGCCTCGAAGCCAATCTGGAAGCGCTGGCTTACGCCGAAACCGTCGATAACGGCAAGGCTATCCGCGAAACGCTGAACGCCGACATTCCGCTCGCCATCGACCACTTCCGCTACTTCGCCGGCTGCATGCGCGCCCAGGAAGGCGGCATGAGCGATATCGACGAAAACACCGTTGCCTATCACTTCCATGAGCCGCTCGGCGTCGTCGGTCAGATCATTCCGTGGAACTTCCCGATCCTGATGGCCGCCTGGAAACTGGCTCCGGCCATCGTCGCCGGCAACTGCGTAGTGCTCAAGCCCGCCGAGTCGACGCCGATCAGCATCCTGATCCTGGCCGAACTGATCGCCGATCTGCTGCCGCCGGGCGTGCTCAACATCGTGAACGGTTTTGGCCGCGAAGCCGGCATGCCGCTGGCCAACAGCAAGCGTATCGCCAAGATCGCCTTCACCGGCTCGACCAGCACCGGTCGCGTGATCGCCCAGGCTGCCGCCAACAATCTGATTCCGGCAACGCTGGAACTGGGTGGCAAGTCGCCCAACATCTTCTTCGCCGACGTCGCCGACGCCGATGACGACTTCTTCGACAAGGCCGTCGAAGGTCTGGTGCTATTTGCCTTCAATTCGGGCGAAGTGTGCACCTGCCCGTCGCGCGCACTGATCCATGAGTCGATCTACGACAAGTTCATGACGCGCGTTCTGGCGCGGGTCGCGGCAATCAAGATGGGCAGCCCGCTCGATACCGAGACGATGATGGGTGCGCAGTGTTCCAAGGAACAACTGACCAAGATCATGAGCTATCTCGATCTGGGCAATCAGGAAGCCCAATGTCTGGCCGGTGGCAAGCAGGCGAATCTGGACGGTGATCTGGCTGGCGGCTTCTACATCCAGCCGACGCTGTTCAAGGGTCACAACAAGATGCGCATTTTCCAGGAAGAAATCTTCGGGCCGGTGCTTGCTGTCACCACCTTCAAGACCGAAGCCGAAGCCCTTGAAATCGCCAACGATACGCTGTACGGTCTCGGTGCCGGCGTCTGGTCACGCGACGGCAACACCGCCTACCGCATGGGTCGTGGCATCAAGGCCGGCCGCGTCTGGACCAACTGCTATCACGCCTACCCGGCACACGCCACCTTCGGCGGCTACAAGGAATCGGGCATCGGTCGCGAAACACACAAGGTGATGCTTGATCATTATCAGCAAACCAAGTGCCTGCTGGTCAGCTACAGCCCGAAGAAGCTCGGCTTCTTCTAAGCAAAAGCTATTCGCTCTTTCGTTGTGAGCATTCAAGGGGCGGGCAACCGCCCCTTTTTTCATGGAGAAGATCATGGTTGAAAAAGTCCTCGCGACCCAAGCTACACTGGATCTGATCGAGCACCTGAAGCAGAAGCACGGCGCGCTGATCTTTCATCAGTCAGGCGGCTGTTGCGATAACAGCGCCGCCAATTGTTACCTGCCGGGCGAATTGACGATCGGGGCCGGCGACGTGCAGCTTGGCGAAATCGGCGGCTGCCCCTTCTACATGAGCACGTCCCAGTACGCCTACTGGAAACACACACAGTTGATCATCGACGTGATCGATGGGCACGGCGGCACCTTTTCTCTCGAAGGGCCGGAAGGCAAAGCCTTTCATACGCGCTCGCGACTCTTTACCGAAGACGAATGGGCGGAACTCCAGGCTAGCGGTTCGGTCTGATTTTTTTGTTTCCATTGAGTAGATCGACAGCTTTTCACCTCGAGGTTAAGCTTGATCGTCGATGCGTAAATCCCATGATGGGATGTTGCGCAAATCAGGTGCAAAATGGCGGCTATACTTACGAAAGTAATATGCTACAAAAAACTGGTGGGGCGGCTCAACAACTGACCTGGCCCGCATCGAACACGTTGCCACGCTTTACGCGCGAGGTGCTATCAGATGGCGACAGACAAGGCTCTACCCGACGCCCCGCGGGTCATGGCGGGGAGCAGCTGCCTGACCGATCCGGAGGCGGCGGCCCGGGAGTTGGCCAAGGCAATTGACCAGCCGGATATCGGACTGGTCATCGTCTTCGCTGCGACGACCTTTGCCCTAGACCAAGTGGCGGCGCAGCTTTCTGCATCATTCCCGTCGACAACGGTGATCGGCTGCACCACGGCAGGAGAGATTGGCCCCGCTGGCTATTACGATGACAGCCTGTCCGCCGTCAGCATTCACCGCGACGATCTGATCTTCGAGGTTGGCATCACCGAACCTCTGTCAGGCTTCGAGTTTCGCTCTGGACAGAAATTTGCACACGACCTGAAAGAAAGGCTGCGCGAGCGCGTTCCGGGGCTGGCACCGGAGAATACTTTTGCTTTCATGCTGATCGACGGTCTTTGCGTTCGCGAGGAAGCTGTCGCCCGAGCTTTTTACGACGGCCTCGGCGGTGTCGCGCTAATCGGCGGTTCAGCAGGCGACGGTTTGGCATTCACAAAAACCAGTGTTCTGTTCGGCGGCCGCTTTGTCAGCGATGTGGCGTTGCTGCTCGTGGCAACGACGCCTTTCCCGTTCATGATTTTCAAGACCCAGCATTTCGTCAGCAGCGATGAGCGACTGGTGGTCACCGGCGCCATTCCCGAACAGCGGGTCGTGACGGAAATCAACGGCTGTCCGGCGGCCGAGGAATACGCGCGTGCCGTCGGCATCGAGGCCAACGAACTCGACCGGCTCGACCCGATGATCTTTGCCGCGTATCCGGTGACGGTACGGATCGGCAATGCGGAATTCGTCCGGTCGATCCAGAAGATGAATGCCGATGGCTCGCTGACTTTCTATTGCGCCATCGACGAAGGCATCGTCTTCAAGGTGGCGAAAGGCGTCGACATGATCGACAACCTGGCGGCGGCGCTCGACAACGTCACGCAACGCATCGGCCCGCCATCGCTGATACTCGGTTGCGACTGCATTCTGCGCCACCTGGAGTCGAAGCAGCGCGGCATCCGCGAGCGCATCGGGGCGCTGCTGGCCGGCTGCAACGTGGTCGGCTTCAGCACCTACGGCGAACAATATTGCGGCATGCACATCAACCAGACCTTTACCGGTGTGGCCATCGGCAAGGGGAGGCGCTCTTGACATCGGCAATGCTTGACCTGCGCTGCCCCCCCGAGGATGCAGACGGCTTGCAGCGGGAAATCTCCCGCCGCGACAAGATCATTCACTCACTCATGTATCAGGTCGAGCACAACCTCAACGCGCTCGACACGGACTACGGGCTGTTGCAGAACACCTTTGTACTCGAAGAACAAGTCCGTGCACGCACCGACCAACTGACGCACATCCTGGACGAACTGGAAGCCGCGCGCAGCGAAACAGACGCCTCGCGCAGACGCCTCGAGGCAGCCGTCGAGTGCATCTTCGAGGGCTTTGCGCTGTTCGACCCCTCGGACCGGCTGCTGATGTGCAATGACGCATTCAGGCGGCTGTGGGAATTCGACGGCGAAATCATCGGTCGCCGCTTCGACGAATTGCTCACGACAAGCGCGGTGCCGTCCGGCGATCAGCCGGCCATCTGGTTGCTTGACCGGCTTCAAGCACATCGCGCCGGCACCGGCAGCGACGAGTACAGCCTGGCGAACGGCCAGCGCCTTCAGGTACGCGAGCGGCAAACGGCTGACGGTTACACCGTCGGCATTTATGCCGACGTCACCGACATCAAGGCGCAGGAAGCACGGCTTCGGCAGCAGCAATTGGCAGCAAAATCGCAATTGCTGCAATCAACGCTCGATGCCATTGTTCAGGGAATCGCGGTATTCGACCATCGGCTCGAACTGGCGGCATGGAATAGCAACTTTTTCACCTTGCACGAACTGCCGGCGAACCTTGCGCGCGAAGCGGCGCCGCTCGGCGAGTTCCTGGCAGCCGATGCGGGACTGGTGTCGGCTGCACTGCATTCCGCAAGCTCATTGCCGCTGCGCTTCGATGGCACGGAACGCTTCGAGCGCGACTTAGCCTCAGGTCGTGCCATCGAACTGTATCGCTCACCGATGCCCGACGGCGGCTTTGTCATCACCGCCACCGATGTTACCGACCGCCGCCGTATTGAACGGCAGGTGCGCGAACTGCTCGAACACCAGCAGGTCATTTTCAACAACGCCCATGCTGGCATCATTTTCCTGCGCAAACGCCGCATCCTCTCCTGCAACCAGCGCATGGCAGAGATCTTCGGTTACAACGATGTTGCCGAACTGGTTCATCGCACGACCGAACTGCTCTATCCCTCGAAGGAATACTGGGAGGTCGACGGCACGGTAAGTTACGGCGAACTGGCCGAGCATGGCAGCAGCGATCGGGAGATTCTGCTCCAGCGGCGCGATGGTAGCCCGATCTGGATTCACCGCAGCGGGCGCCCGGTCGACCCGGACCACCCCAACGAAGGGTCGATCTGGGTTTTTTCCGACATCTCGGAGATGAAACGCAGCGAAGAGCAATTGCGCCTGAGCAAGATCCTGTTTGAAAACAGCAACGAAGGCCTGATGGTGACCGATGCCAACAACCGCATCGTCAGCGTCAATCGCGCTTACACCCTGCTGACCGGCTACTCAAGGGAGGAAGTCGTCGGTCGTTCGCCAAGCATTACGAAGTCGGACGCACATCCACCGGCGTTCTACCAGGAAATGTGGCAAAAATTGCTGCACGATGGCCATTGGGCCGGCGAAATATTCGACCGCCGCAAGGATGGGCAGATCTACCCCAAGTGGCTGACAATCAGCGTCGTCCGGGATGGCAGTGGTGAAATCACCAACTACGTCGCCTCTTTTTCCGACATCACTGACCGTAAGTCAGCCGAAGAAAAAATCCGCTACATGGCGCATCACGACAGCCTGACCGGTCTGCCCAACCGCGTACTGCTGCGCGACCGCTTCGATCAGCTGCATATGCGGATCGAACGCACCGGCGGTTTTCTCGGATTATGTTTTCTTGACCTTGACCACTTCAAACACGTCAACGACACACACGGTCACCGCTGTGGCGACCAGTTGATCATCCAGACCGCGCGGCGCATCGGCGATTGCCTGCGCCAGTCCGATACGGTAGCGAGGCTCGGTGGCGACGAGTTCATCATTCTCATGGAAGGCCTGCAGTCTCCCGGGCACTTCGCTGGTGTGGCGCAAAAAATTCAACGCGCCCTCGAAGAGCCAATGGAGATCGAAGGGCACCTTTGCACCAGTTCCGCGTCGATCGGCATTGCCGTCTTCCCTAATGACGGGACCGATTTCGACACCTTGATGCAGAAGGCCGATACCGCCATGTATCACGCAAAGAGCAGTGGGCGTGCAACCTTCAGTTTCTTTGACGCGCGCATGAATCGTGACACGGCGACGCGCCTGGACATCTCACAACGCTTGCGCAGTGCCTTGGGCAAGAATGAAATGCGCCTCGTTTATCAACCGCAGTATTCGCTGCCGGATAAAAAGATCATCGGCGTCGAGGCGCTGCTGCGCTGGCGGTCCGAGCCGTATGGCGAAATCCCGCCCGACAAGTTCATTCCGATTGCCGAAGAAACCGGGCTGATCGTGCAAATCGGCGAGTGGGTTTTACGTGAAGCGTTAAGCCAGGCCAGACAGTGGGCAGACCGCGGCATTCCCTTGCGGATGGCGGTCAATGTCTCGGCGGTACAGATTTACCGGGAGGACTTCACGCAGATGCTTGAACGGGCGCTACGCGATACCGGCGCCGCGCCATCCTCATTGGAAATCGAGCTGACCGAGTCGACGGTAATGAAAGACACCGATGCCATCTTGAATACATTTGAGCGCATCAAACATCTCGGCGTAGCGCTGGCCATCGACGATTTTGGCACCGGTTATTCAAGCCTCGCCTACCTGCGGCGCTTCCATGTCAGCCGGCTGAAGATCGACCGTTCGTTTGTGCGCGACATTTCAACCGACGAGGAAAGTGGCGCCATCGCCGAAGCCATTATTCACATGGCCCACTCCTTGAAGCTGGCGGTCATCGCAGAAGGCGTAGAGACCGCCGAGCAACTGGCTTTCCTCTCCGAGGTCGGCTGCGACGAAATCCAGGGCTATTTGTTAAGCCGCCCGGTCACGCCGCTCGCAGTCGAGGCCGCGATCGCGGCGGCACAGGGCGATTAGAGAAGCGCATCGACCGATGTCAGCCAGACACAGGACTAATCTGTTTCTTGGATTTGCCTTTGTATTGATCTCGATGACGGCGGCGGCAGACTTGCCGCTGGCACAGATAAGCTTGCCGCCGGGCTTCACCATTGAGCGCTGGGCCCGCGTCGACAACGCCCGACAGATGGCGCTCGGGCAGCATGACCAAAATGGCGGCACGCTTTTCGTCGGCTCGACAAGCGCTGGAAAAGTGCATGCCGTCAGCTTTGGCGCCAACTTCAAGGTGCAGCGCGTCACAACGGTTGCGCGTGGGCTGCAACTTCCGATGGGCGTCGCCTACCGGGATGGCAGCCTTTATGTCTCGGCAGTGAGCAGAATCCTGCGTTACGACAAGATTGAACAACGCCTGGAAAATCCGCCTGAAGCGACCCTTGTAACAGACCGTCTGCCTTCCGAAACGCATCATGGCGGGAGATTCATCGCCTTTGGCCCGGACGGCAAACTTTATGTACCGATCGGCGCACCGTGCAACATCTGCGAACCCGACGCGCAACGGCATGCCAATATTCTGCGCATGAATGCAGATGGCAGCGCGCAGGAAATCTATGCGCGCGGCGTGCGCAATAGCGTCGGTTTTGACTGGCAGCCGCCAACCAGCGCACTTTGGTTCACCGATAACGGTCGCGACCAGCTCGGCGACGATTTGCCGCCAGACGAACTCAACCATGCGCCAAACGCGGCAATGCACTTTGGCTATCCGTACTGCCACGGCGGCGACCTGCCCGACCCCGACTTCGGCGCCAAGCGGCGTTGCGAAGAGTTCACCGCGCCGGCGCAGAAGCTAGGCGCACATGTCGCGGCACTGGGTATGCGCTTTTACACCGGAAAAATGTTCCCGCCAGCCTACCGCAACCAGATATTCATCGCCGAACACGGATCGTGGAACCGTTCAAAGAAAACCGGTTACCGGATTACGCTGGTGCGTCTGCAGGGGAACAAGGCCATCAGCTACGAAACCTTCGCCAGCGGCTGGCTGAAGGACGAAACCGTCAGGGGGCGGCCAGCCGACGTATTGACGCTCCCCGATGGCTCATTGCTGGTGAGCGACGATCACGCTGGCGCGATTTATCGGATCGTTTATCACGACCCGCCCGACTGAAACTCTAGCGCCAAGGCGTTCAAGCCGCAAAGACAAGCGCTCCATCATGCAACAACTGTTCAATAACGGAACATGGAGTAAGCCGACGGGAATCGACTTTCGCCTTTTTACCGCCTCAAGGCAGCATGCGCGACAACACCCCGTCGCGACGCAGCGCGTGCTTCAGCGCGCCGGCCACATGCAGGACAATCAGAAACATCAACCCCCATACCGCGCCCTTGTGCAGCGTATTGAAAACCGCATTGAGCGTTTCATCCGGCCAGCCCAGAGAAGGCAGCACAAAGCCAAAAAACTTCATCGGGTATTTGGTAAATGAAGCCGACAGATAGCCAGCCAGCGGCGCCACCAGCAACAACAGATAGAGCGCGTGATGAACCGCCACCGACAGCCAGCGCTCCCATGGCTTGAGTTGCCCGGACAGAGCGGGCGGCGGCTGGTAGCGCCGCCAGGCAAGGCGAATGAAGATCAGCGCCAGGGCGCATAAGCCGAGTGATTTATGTAAAGCAAAGGGGGCTGTACGCTCCGGCCCCTTTGGCAGATCAACCATCATCGTGCCAATCACCAGCAGCGCGATGACCAGACAGGCGTGCAGCCAGTGCAGGGCGATTGCCGGCTTGGAATAGCGATCACCACTCACGGGATAGCCACACCCCACGGAAGCTCGCCAACCGGCACATCGGCCAACTTGACCAGCGCTACCGTATCAATCACGGAAACGTTGCCGGAACGACCATTGGCCACGTAAAGACGGCTTCCATCTGGCGTCACGGCCATATTCCATGGCCGCTTGCCGACCTCGATGGTAGCCAGTACGGTGTTGCTCGCAGGGTCAATAGCGCTCACCGTGCCGTCCTTGCCATTGGAAACAAAAACCCGCTTGCCGTCCGGAGTGACAGCCACGCCATTGACAAACTGACCGGCGCGAATCTCGGCCACAACCTTGCGGCTGGCGACGTCGATCGCATAAACCATGCTGGACAATTCGCAAGCGATATAGGCACGACTGCCATCGGGCAAGAAAGCGATACCGCGCGGACGGCGGCCAACCGGAATACTGCCCACCTGTTGATGCGCGGCCACATCAATCACATCCACCTGCTCGGCTTCCTCGGCGCTCACGTACAGCCAGCGACCATCCGGGCTGAACACGGCATGTTCAGGATTCTTCCCTTGCACGCGTATTTCCGCCTCGCGCCGACCACTTGCCGCGTCGAGCAGGACCACGCTGTTATGCCCCTCGACCGCAGCGGCCAACCAGCGCCCATCAGCCGAAACGGAAATACCTTCGGGCGAGTCGCCGAGCGCGACGCGGCGAACGATGTGCCGTCCCGGCAAATCAATCACCAGCAATTCGTTGGCTGCCGCATCGGTGACATAAAGAAACTTGCCCGCCGGATCGGCGGCAATGCCGCGCGGTCGGCGTCCTGCCGGAATCGCTTTGCCGACAGAATTATCGGCAGTATCGATGACGCTCAAGGTGCCGGACTTCTCGTTCGGCACGTAGGCAAAAGGAGCGGCCAGCGCCAGCGCAGGAAGCCCCGCCAAGAGGAGCAGCATGCGCTGCAGAGCGCGCTTGTACAGCACGCTCAGCCTCCGGGCAACTGATGGGTAATGCTGTAACGGCTAAAGATGCGTGCAACTGTGCCATCCTGTTGCAGACCGATCAGCGCTGCCGTCAATGCCTCGGCCAGCGTGTCTTCATCCGCCTTGACTGCCAAAGCAAGCGACCACTGACTATTGCGCAGTTCAGGCATTTTAACGACGCTGACGGGGTAAGCGGCATCACGCTTCAGCGCGGCCTCAAGTTCGGCCCTGGGCGCCATCACACCGACCACCTCGCCAGCCTGCAGGCCAGTTGCCGCCAGAGTGACATTGCGGTAGTGCACGACATTGTCACGCAAGGCGCCGTTGAGCACGGCGAGCAGAAAACCATCGGAGCCGGAAGCCGTTTCGACACCGACCTTCTCGCGAGTGAACACATTAAGCGCCACCGCTGCGGAGCCCGTGGGCTCCGGCACGCGCGACGCGACGCGCGCCAACGCCAGCATTTCGGTATGGTAAGGCCCAAAAATCCGCACCTTGTCGTTCTGCGCCGCGAGGTGCTTGTCCAGCGGTACATGCAGCATCACATCAGCGGGCTGCGCGCCAAGGTAGTGCCCCTTCCAAACCATGTTACGCAAGTCGTCGTTCATGTCCTCGTCGGCATTGAACCAGGATATCTCGGCCTTGACGCCGAGGCGTTCGGCCAGCGCCAGACCAAGATCAACGTCGATACCGCGACCATCGAACGAATACGGCGGAAAATCGTTATAAACAGCGACCCGCAGCCGGCCCTTCTGGCGGACGTCGTCGAGTCCGTCAGCCAGTACCGGGAGGGATGCTGCGGTCAGGCCGAGGGCGAACAGGCCGGCAAGCCACTGAAAACGCTTATTCGACACGGACGGTTTCCAGCCAGGTGCGAACGGCCCACATGGCCTCCTGCGAAAGGATGCCCTCGAACGGCGGCATGTACACACGGCCATCGCGCGTCGACCCGCGGCGAACGCGCGGCATGTAAATCTCATCGCCTTCATCACCAGCAGGCAGGAAGCGCAAGTCCGGAGCGATGCCACCCGACTCAGCGCCCAGACCGTGGCAACGCGCGCAATTCTGGTTATAGGCGGAATCGCCAATGCGGATCGCAACTTTGTCACCGCGAAAGGGGTTGGCTTTGACCCATTCGCTGCCAACCGGCTTCATACCGGTCGTATCCACCGCCTGCGGGGTAACGTCGCCATGAGCCAAAGCGGAACCGGCTGCCAAGCCCAGCGCCGCGCATGCAATCAGGCGGAAAATGGAATTTTTTGAAACAGTCACGTTGTCACCTCAGGTAGGAATTGATCGGTTCTTGGGGTACGGCGGCCATCATGCAAGCGGCGATACACGGTGCTCCATTAGCAAACGGTGTGCCATCATACAACGATGCGCGCTCACGAAGATGACAGGCAACGGTACTAGTGTAGTAAAACCAGCCGCTGCTTGGAAGTGCAAATGTATGGTATATTTTTTTTGCTGAACAGACTGCTTCGAGTTGAAACGCTTCGTTGCTTAAAGATGGCTCAGGTGCTACGTTGTGCAACAGTGCTTGGGCAAGAGATTGGTACGGATCAAAATAGATCCAGTCGGGTGGTAGTGCAGGAGGAGAGTTTAGATGGGACAGCTGTCCGCAACGGTGGAGGCGCGTGCTTTGCGCAGCCAGCAGGCAAGAGAAGCGTTTTTCAATCGCGGCGAGGCGCCGCATGGCTTGCTTGAACGCGTTCTGCTGCGCTCCTGGGAGCGTTGCCGGATGGCTGGACTCGAAGTTAACGTCGCCAGCCGCAACTGCGAACTGATCGAAGCCGAGAAGCTAAAACTGGCGCATGAGCAATATGGAACGCTGATTGCCCATTCCAGCTCGATCATGGCGCACGTGTACGAACAGATTCGCCACTCGGGCAGTCTGGTGCTGCTTGCCAACGCCGAGGGACTGGTTCTGCACTCGATCGGCGATGCCGACTTTATCGACCGCGCCGAGCAAGTGGCGCTGCAACCAGGCGCTCACTGGGAAGAAGGACGGCGCGGCACAAATGCGATCGGCACCGCACTCAGCGAACGCAGCGCAATCGAGGTCGTCGGCGCCGAGCACTTTCTTGAATGCAACGGACTTCTCACCTGCAGCGCCGCACCGTTCGTCGACTCGCACGGTGATGTCATCGGCGTCCTGAACATCTCCGGCGATGCCCGGGGCTACCAGCGTCACACGATGGGCCTTGCCAGAATGATGGCCAGTCTGGTCGAAAAGCGCCTGTTCGAATCGGAATATGCGCGCGAGTTGCTGGTCTGCTTTCACTCCAAACCAGAATACGTCGGCAGCCTCGGCGAAGGGCTCGCTGCAGTAGCCCAGGACGGGCGAATACTGGCCATTAACGCGATCGGGCTGGAGATTCTCGGCCTGCGCCGGGACGAAGCCACCCGCGGTCACTGCGCGATGCTTTTCGACGCATCGATCGGCACCCTGATCGATCGCGCCCGACAGGACTACCAGGCCATCAGTTCGTTCGCCCTGCTCAACGGCCAGCAGCTATTCGTTCGCCTGCGCGGCAACCTGCCACCGCAAGCCATGGCCATGCGCAGCACAGATCGCCCCACGGCACGCAGCGCGCGGCCTCGCTCGCCGACCGAAGGCGAAGCCGCCACACTGACGCTAGACAGCCTCGCCACCGGCGACGCCCGATTGCAGCTGGCGATCGACCGCGCACGCCGCGTACTGGGCCGGGATATTCCAATCCTCATTCAGGGCGAGTCCGGTGCCGGCAAGGAAATGTTTGCCAAGGCAATCCACAACAGTGGGCTGCGCAGCGCAGCGCCTTTCGTCGCGCTCAACTGCGCGGCGATTCCGGAGAACCTGATCGAATCAGAGCTTTTCGGCTACCAGGGCGGCGCCTTTACCGGCGCACGCAAGGAAGGCGCCGCCGGCAAAATACAGCAAGCACACGGCGGCACACTCTTCCTCGACGAAATAGGCGACATGCCACTCACCCTGCAAGCGCGTCTGCTGCGCGTCCTGCAGGAGCGCTCGGTGACCCCGCTCGGCGGCAACCGCAGCATTGCGGTCGATATCTCTCTGGTCTGCGCAACGCACCGCCGCCTGAAGGATGAAGTAGCCAGCCGTCGCTTTCGCGAAGACCTCTATTATCGTATCAACGGCTTATCCGTCACCCTTCCCGCATTGCGCGAACGAACCGATTTGCGCCAGCTGGTCGACACCCTCATTCGAACGGAAGCGGTCGGGCGGCCAATCACCGTCTCCGCCATCGCGCACGAGGCGTTTGCGCGCTATGCCTGGCCCGGCAACATCAGGCAGCTTTGCAACGTGATCCGTGTCGCCATTGCCTTGCTCGACGACGACGAGGAAGTCATTACCGAAGCGCAGCTTCCCGAGGAACTGCTTGAAAAGCTGCCGGAGGCAATGGTCAGCGGCATAAACATATCCGCCCTGACGCCGCAACCGCACGCGGACGAAACGACCGGCAGCCTCGACGAAATCGAGCGCGGCGTCGTACGCCGCACGCTGGAAGCCCAGGGCGGCAACATTTCAGCGGCGGCGCGCCTGCTTGGCGTCAGCAGGAACACGCTGTACCGGAAACTTGGCCGCCTTTAATTATTAGCGGGCTTCCCCGCCTCCTCACGCGGCGGACTGATCCTCTTTTGGCGGCACCGGTGCAAAGTAGCCGGCGGCCAGCACAAGTAGTGCGACGCCGATCAGCGAACCCGTCCACATTGCCGTACCGGCATTCGCCAGATCAACCGCCAGCAGCTTGACGCCCACCACCGCGAGCAGCGC
>CAJAHZ010000168.1 GCA_903939665.1 uncultured Pseudomonadota bacterium
CTCTGCCGGTGCATTGGCAAGCACGAGGGGGGCCGAGTTTGTCGCCTGGGTTCCCAGCAATTCGACAGTTTCGCGCAGTTTCACCAGTCCGCCGAGCCAGCGCGTCAGGGCCGTACGGATAGCGATCAGTCCGATAATCAGGCAGGACACTCCGCCGCCGATCGCCAGCAGAGAGAGTGACCACAGGGCCGCAGCCACGGCCTGTGTGTCGAACTTCAGCCGCAAAATGCCGTAGTCGATGCCTCCCACCGAGATGACGCGGTTGATGTCCGGGAGAGATTGTTCGACCCAGCGCGTGATCCAGGCGCTCATGGTGGCTGATCCGCGCAAGTGGTTCTTAGCTGTGATCATGCCGCCACCAGTAACGATGAACTGGGCCGCTTCGAACTGAGAGCCCTGCACACTCTTGTTCAGCAGCTTTTGCACGGTGTCAAAGTCGCCAATGACTGCGCTGTCCTGAACTGCCTGTGCCACTACCTCAATCAGCATGACAGATGCCTGTTCGGTTTCCTGCACGTGGCGTTGGAACTGGTAGTTGAGGAAGACGAACAGGCCGCCCCCGACAAACATCAGCAGGGTGATGCCATACAACGCAAACACGCGATTTGCGAGAGAGGATGGCAGGAGATGGACGGCGAATCTCAGTGGAGAAGTCTTTTGCATAAGGCGCTCTCAGCGCAAATTGGCTGGTGCCGTCTGGTAGAAGCTGCGATAGGCACTGTAGTCCGCACCCGTGGCGGTGACGAAAATCGTAGTTGGCGGCAGTTTGACCAGTCCGGCTGAACTGGCGAGTATCCGCTGACCGACCGGATCCTTGCCCATCCCCAGAAAGGCCTTGCTCACCGCCGCCAAGTCCTTTGCGGGTACATTTTTGGAAGCCATCAGCGCCAGATCATTGAGGAGACTCGACTCCCACAAGACCCGCAAAGCCTTGCCTTCGCGCTGCGACCAGCCGCTGCTGAGTTGAGATTGCGTTCCCACCGCCTTGACCTTGCCGCTGACGAGTTGCGCAAATGCCCCATCCATATTGCCGCCGAATACCACTTGCACCGGGATCTTCTGACTCACCAGCCTGGCATAGGAGAACTTGTAGGCGACGGTCGCCTCTGGACCGGGAAACGCCACCGCTTCGTTGGCCAGCTCTTCCAGCTCTAAAATCGGCGATGTCGCCAAGACCACTATCTGGCTGCGGATCGGCTCGGTGGCCCGTCGAGCGAAGACCTTCCAGCCTAGCTGATCCCGTTCGGGACTGAAAAGGTGGTTGGAGAAGATGAATTCCACTTCGTTGGCCAATACATAGGCGGTGGTGTCGGCCGATGTGCGCCCGATCTTGAGCTGGAGCTTGATGCCGCTTTTCGCGGATACATAGTCGATGATCGGGTTCCAGTAACTTGCGGTGAGTTCAATTCCGTATTGATTTACAGGGGAAAAGCGGTATGACGCGGTCTCCTCTGCCCGTGCGGAAATGGCCAGCAGCATTGCCAGCAGGATCGTCGATCGGGGCGAGCAAAGGCGTCGAAATATCGCTTTCATGGGTACTCCTCGGTAGATATGGGACGAACATCGGAAAAATGAAACGTGGCCTGGAACAGCCGTTGGCGGAAAACAGCCGGCCTGATCGGGCAGACTGTCGACGCTGAGGCGGTACCGTTGCATTTGGTCATGCCGTTAGCTCCTGGGTGCTTCCCGGCCGATGCACGTTGACTGTCGGGATTGAATTGCCACGAAGTTCGATGC
>CAJAHZ010000169.1 GCA_903939665.1 uncultured Pseudomonadota bacterium
TCCTAACGTTCATTGCGACAGGCGCCACCCCTGATGATGAAAGAGAATTCGGGGTGGAAGGTAGCGGGAAGAGGTCGCGCAAATTTTTGGCGGCTTGACCCCGCAACCTAACGTGACCCGCCGAACTGACTCGAACCCCGGATTGCTTCCATAGAGAGCGCACGTTAAACAGGCCGTGGGCGACTTGTCGCCTTCAGGCACTTTCAGTTCTGGCACCCGCCACCTTCCGCCCTTGAGTGTAATTCGAACGGAGGTGGTATGGAACTGGTAGCGCTTCACAAACGCGTCATCGGACTCGATGTGCATCAGGCGCAGATTACGGCCTGTGCGATTCTCGAAGAGGCCGACGGCACAACGCGCATCGAACAGCGGCAGTTCGGCGCGTTCAAGCGGGATCGGCGCGCATTGGCGGACTGGGCAGCATCGCTTCGTCCTGACGAAGTGGTGATGGAAAGCACGGGCATTTACTGGAAGAGCCCGTACGCTGCATTGGAAGCCGTTGGCATTCGTGGGCAGGTCGTCAATGCCCGTCACGTCAAGAACGTCCCCGGTCGCAAGACTGATGTCGGCGATGCGCAATGGCTCGCCACCCTGGCACGCGCCGGACTGCTGCGCGGTTCGTTCGTGCCGCCGATGCTGCTGCGGGAGTTGCGTCTGATTTCCCGGCAGCGGCAGAAGCTGGTGGGGCAACTGGCCTCGGAGAAGAATCGCCTGCACAAGGTGCTGACCGATGGTGGCATTCGTCTGGGCGTGGTGGTCAGCGATCTGCATGGCCAGTCGGCGCGCGCCATGGTCAAGGCGATCATCCTCGGGCAGGCGCCCAACGAGGTGCTCCAGTTCGCCAGTCGGCGACTCAAGGCCAGTCGCGAGGAAATCTTCGACGCCTTGCAGGGAGATCTGACCGACAGCCATCGCTTTGTTCTCGACGAGCTGATGCGGCACATCGAGGAGATTGAAGCCCGCATCGCTCGCTTCGATGTGCGACTTCTGGACGGACTGAAGGGCGAGCGAAATACCCTGGCCTTGCTGCAAACCTTGCCCGGTGTCGATCTCATCGGTGCGGCCATGCTGCTGGTGGAAATTGGCGCCGATATGGATGCCTTCGGGACTGCAGATCGTCTGGCCTCCTGGGTCGGTATCTGCCCCGGCAACAACGAGTCGGCAGGCAAGCGCAAATCCGGACGCGTCCGTAAGGGCAACCTCTATGTCCGGCGCTTGCTCTGCGAGTTCGCTCATGCCGCCAGTCGCACCAAGTCGGTCTTCCAGTCGAAGTTCAAATCGCTCATCGTGCGACGCGGCCACAAACGCGCCATCGTCGCTTTGGCACACAAGATTCTGCGCACCATCTTCTTCATGATCAAACGGCGCGAACACTACCGGGATTCCGCCACCGACTATGAAGCGCTTTCCGTTCAACGTAACGCTCCTCGCTGGATCAAGGCACTGACTCGCTTCGGCTTCATTCCCGCCGTCGCCTGATTCGCTTTCGCTTCAAACCGATGGCCTTCACTGGTCAGCTACTCGGTCGCCTTGAGAGTCGACTCTTTCACGTTAACTATGGACTTATCTATACCGACCGGTTATCATTTGTTTGTAGCTCAAATTGTCGTAAAAGTTGTAGCTCACACGAGCTATTGATAACAAGTAACGCACTGAGTTATATGTAAAAAGGCGTATTTGGGTGACTATTAAAACCTCTCCGCCATCGATCATAACCCGCTGATTTTGTTGTCAGGAAATTGCTTCCCAGCAGGTATTTTCTGTTTTTGGCAAGAAGGCGCGACAAGAGCCTCTAGCTGCGCAGGCACCTTGTCACGGCTGATACCCCGGCTGCAACGCAGGCAGATATACGCTGTTTTCCGCACGGTAGTTTCCGGAGACCTTCGCTCACTCCTCGGCTGGTGCACGATTTCCAAGTCCCTCCAGCCGGCGAAAAACAACGACGTTCCGAGAGCACTAGAGTATGCGACACTCGCGAAGTAGGTGTTTATTGGAGTCAGGGCAGGCATGGCAGATCAACAAGTAAACACGCTGCCGAAACTAATTGAGAGTTCAAAGCATGAGCTTGGTCAGTGGCCGCTGGAAGGCGCAGCTGTCGGGAAACGTGCGCTCGAGGCCCTGAGTACAGAAGCATGCAAGGAATTTGCGCCGCTACCCCA
>CAJAHZ010000170.1 GCA_903939665.1 uncultured Pseudomonadota bacterium
AGCAACGGCCGGCTTTATCAGTTTCAGCCCGCATGGCACCAGCGACAATTTTGCAAAGTATCCTGAGATCTGGCTGACCACTAAGGCCATGATGGCGCTGCTGTTCGGCGTCTTCGCCTTCTTCTGGGCGCATTCCGGCCTCTGGTGGTATCGCGAGTACAAGGATCGCCAGCAAGGAAAAACGACGCCGCACGTGATGACCGACAAGCTGCCGCCGGAGTTTTCTGGCAAGCAGGTCAGGCGCTTCGGCCCGATGTGGCGCATCGCTCACCTGCTGTTTGCGCTCGCTGTGATGACGCTGGTCCTCACCGGCATGGCCGCCTTCTTCCCCGACACCAATTGGGCCAAGGCGGTAATGACCGGCTTCGGTTCTCCGAAACTGGCGGGGTTGGTGCACCGTATCGCCGCCTACACCATGCTCAGCATCTTTGCCATCCATCTGGTAGCGGTGTCGATCAATATCGCCAAAAACTGGAAGGGCTTCAAGTTCTTCGGTCCCGACTCCTTCGTGCCCAACTGGAAGGATCTTGCAGATATCATCGGCATGTTCAAGTGGTTCCTCGGCAAGGGCCCGCGCCCGGCAATCGAGCGCTGGTCGTACTGGGAGAAGTTTGACTACTGGGCGGTGTTCTGGGGTATGGCAATCATCGGCGGGAGCGGCGCGATACTTGCCTTCCCGCACGTGGTGGCGGCTTACCTGCCGGGCTGGGTATTCAACATCGCGATGGTGGTGCATGGTGAAGAAGCGGTTCTCGCCGCCGTGTTCCTCTTCACGGTGCACTTCTTCAACAACCACTTCCGGCCCGACAAGCTGCCGCCGCCGGACGTGGTCATGTTTACCGGTTCGCAGTCTCTTGAGGAATTCCGGCACGAGCATCGGGCGCAATATGATCGCCTGTTGACCAGCGGTGAACTTGAGAAGTATCTGGTTGATGCACCATCGGCGCCCTTCACCCTGGGCTCGAAGATACTTGGCCTGCTACTGATCGCTTTTGGTCTGATTCTGCTGACGCTGATCACCATCGGCTTCCTCAGCGGCCATTGATCAGGAACCGAAAAACGCCCCGCTTCAAGGTGCAATCCTTGAAGCGGGATTTGTCTGTAGCGATAATTAAAAAACACCATAACAATCGAAGGAGGCGGAAATGCCACCCCCACCATTAGCCGCTCGCGAGGCGATTCGCGAGGAACGTTTTGGCGACGTCTGGACAAACGATCTCAACGATGCGTTTGCCGACATCGCCCCGTATTACGACAGGGCAAACGACATCGCCGCTCTGGGCATGTGGCGCTACTTCCGCAGACGCTTCATGTCCACCATTGATCTGCAACCCAACCAGCACGTGCTCGACGTGTGCGCCGGCACCAACGCGGTGGGTATTGCACTGCTCACGCGCGAACCAACGCTGGATGTGCATGCGATGGATCGCAGTGCGCATATGCAGGCAGTGGGAAAGCAGCGTGCCGAAAAGCGGGGGTTTCTGATCAAGAGCACGATCGGCGACGTCAGCCGTCTGCCTTTTCCCGACAATCATTTCGATATTGTGACTTTGCAATTCGCATCGCGTCATTTGAAGGTACGCGAGGTATTTGGCGAAATTTTGCGCGTTCTCAAGCCGGGCGGGCACTTCCACCATTCCGACATGCTGCGCCCGGCCAATCCAGTCGTAAAACATCTTTACTATACCTACCTGCGCGCCTGCCTCGCCTTCACCAGCCTGCTTGTTGGCAGTGGGCCGGCATCCGTTAAGTGCAAGCAGTATTTCCTTGATGCGCTTGAGTTATTCTATTCTCCGGCAGAGCTATCGACCGTTCTGGATGAGATAGGTTTTGAGGATGTGACAATCCACACGGTATTTCATGGCATGCTGGGATTTCATCGCGGCACCAAGCCAGAGATGCCGCGCGAATAGCCGAATTCCTGCGTCAATACGCGCCTTTGAAAATTCGCCCTGGCTTTTTCAGAAACAATGACTATAGTAAAAGTGTGCTGGGGGTTTTGGCAAATCCGGCTCGGTTGGCTGCAGTTGCGCTGCAGTTGTGCATTTTCTGCCGCACTCTCTGGAGACTTTATGGCTAGAGGTACAAAAGCTCTTTTCAGATAACCGTGTAGCACCCAGACGGCGAAATGCCGGATTACCTTGGCCTAAGTGGCCGGGGTTGAAGTACAAAAAGCCCATGCGGATTTGCGTGGGCTTTTTGCTTTATCTTCGAATTTCTTCGCTCAATGAGTCAGCCGGGCTTTAGCCAGCCGGCAATCTCTTCCTTGGTCGGAATATGGCCGGAGGACTTGACTGCCTCATCGATCACCAAGGCCGGCGTCCTCAGGATCGGGTAGGCCATGATCTTGTCCATTTCGCGCACATGCTCGAATTCGGCCTCCAGGCCAAGTTCGGCGACGACTTCGCGCGTCAGTTGTTCCAGTCGCTGGCACTTGGCGCAGCCGGATCCGAGAATCTTGATCAACATGTCGGTTTCCTTTCGATGAAATTCAAGGTGGTCAGCAGCAGCCCGACGAAGCCGGCGACCGCCAGCACCAGCAGGACGATAGGGGTGCCATCAACCCAGGCGCCATAGGTCATGCCGGCCGCAGTCGAGAACAGCGCAACCAGGCCAACGTAGCTCCAAGCCTTGAGTTTGCCGATGATGGCGGAAGTAATCAGGATGCTCTGCAGTGACAACTCCGGGTCGGCCATCAGATAGGCGATCAGCGGGCCAGGGTGCATGCCGAGGGAAAGGAACATCTTGGCAATTGGCACTTCGACCAGCGTCGGGAAATACATGAAGACACCGAACACCACGCCCGCCAGGTTAGCAAGCAGCGTGTTGCTGCCGGCAACCATCTGAATCCATTCCGGCTGAATGAAGAGACGAACAACGCCGACAAGGAAGACGCCGACCACCAGCAACGGGAAGATCATCGTCACGAAGCGCCAGGTTTCCCACAACCACTGCTGCATGTCCCACAACTCAAAGCGCCGCGCCTGTGGCAGCAGTGCAAGGCACAACAACGGCACGGCCAGCGTACGACCGGTCAAAGTCAGCGTCAGTCCCGCTTCGCTGGCACGCAGGCCGAAGGCGGCAAAGGCCAGCGTCAGCCCGGTCAGCGTCAATGCCAGCCAGGTCAGGCGGCTCAAGCGGCGATCCACCTGCCCCAGACCGCGCCAGCCGGCGCCACCGATGGCGACGAGCAGCGCGATCAGCAGCACCCCTTGCAGGGACAGCGCTTCGGCACCGGTCGCCGCGTTCGCCGGCACCCAGCGGTCAAGCAATATCTGCAAGCTGGCGACGTCGGGGGCAGGCAGCGTGTGCTGCCACAGCGGGGCGCTGAGCAGATCGACCTTGAGGGTTCCGGCAATCAGCAACGCCACCAGCGTGCCAACAAATAGCAATGTCTTGAGGGGCACCCGGCCATCCTCGTTGAAGGCGCGGGCGTCGCCCTGGCGCGCGGCTTCGCTCTTGCGGAAGACGATGGCCATGATCATGCCGATG
>CAJAHZ010000171.1 GCA_903939665.1 uncultured Pseudomonadota bacterium
CGAAATGACTGCGCTGGTAGCAGTCGATGCGCCCCATCGAGGCGCTGCCGTCGCCGTGGCGAAAGGTGACGCGGCGCTCGAAGACGTAGGCATTGTCGCGCGTATCCTCACGCGCCGGATCGGGCGACGGGACGCCGAGCAGATGACAGAGGTCGGTAACGAAAAGCTGGTAGTTGGCGAGTTCGGAGCCGTCGGCATGTTGCCAGCGGGCGAGGAAGGTTTCGGGGCTGTGTGCGCTCATCGGCAGAAGTATGCCATAGGGAAACCGCTGGCTGCGTCCGGCCGAGGGTCTGACCGGCGATTACCCGACTACAGGCGTTTGGCCATGAAGGATTTGCATCGCCTTCATAAACGAATTCCCTCACGCTCGATGTTTTGCAGCAGACGAGGGTTGGAATAGGACTCGGGATGATCCCACTCCTCTTCCCAGATCGGCAGTGGCTGGATGCGAATCCCAGTCTCCAGCAGCACGTCATAGGCAAGATCGGCCATGGCCAGCTTGGTTGCGACGAACTTGCCGGGATGACCGTGCAGGAGCACGGCCACATCCGCGTCGCTGTCCGGTCGATGTGACTTGCGCGCCCGGCTACCGAAGAGAATCGCACCGGCCAAGTCATACTGACTCGCCACTTTCGCAATGAAAGCACGCGCTGCGTTGGCGGTGGCCAGATCGATGTCTGCTAATTTAGTAGTCATACGCTAATACTCCCGCAACCCGGCCATGCAGCATCTCTACCGGCAGCACGCCAGATGCGCGCTAATCGGGCGGCGAGACCTGAATTGCTCAGTCAGTGATTTCGCATCAGCGTACTGACGGAAATATCCTCATCGACTTCGGGCCAATGCACCCCGACGCCTTTGCCGATCAGGCGCCAGTTGCAACGCTGCGTCGGCGTCGCATCCCGCAGCCGGGGAAACCATTCCAGCGGCGCTGAAATTTCCCGGCCATCGGCCAGGACGATATGCACTGCCGCCTCGTCAAAAGAAACGTCGATTGCATGCGGATCGAGCTTAACGGCCAAAGTATTCATGCCATTTCTCCAGAAAAAGTGCTCTATGTTCAATCACCAACGCCCGAACCTTGGTCAACTCATGGCTCCTGAAACCTTCAGACATCGCCAGATCGACAGGATTCAACCAGTATTTGGCGACTTTGTCTCCGTGTTCAACATGGATGTGCGGCGGCTCCGAGCCCTCTCCGCTGAAAAAGAAAAAACGGAAACCAAAAATAGTCAGGACGGTAGGCATGGTTCAAGTCTAGCAGTTAATCGGTTGCACTCAGCGAATCACCCTGCCGCCGCACGCGGCCCAGCGCTTCCAGCGTTTCGATAATCTGCTGCATTGCATCGCCGGAAGCCCGGCCCCGTTTTCCCCTCAAACCATCACCGACGCAGATACCCGTCTGGTGCGCCCCGCAGGAAATCCCCCTGGGGTCCGGCTTGCAGACCGGGGGCTGATATTTTTGGCACCGCCAGCGGATCTGGCCTTGGGCTTCTTCGGCGACGCATTCGGCGTTAAGGGCGACGAGACGGAGGAGCAGGGTTTTGCTGTTCGCGCCGCTCTGGCTTCATATCAACGCTCCTGTCGTTACCAAAGCGGAAACCGTATTTTGCCTTGACGATGGATTGTCAATTTTTTACGCGTGCCTAAAATGGAACCCATCCGGCCAAACTACGAAAGGAATCCGCCATGAGCACCGCGCTTCTTTTAATCGACATCCAGAACGACTATTTCCCCGGCGGCACCATGGTGCTCGAGGGGTCCGAAGAAGCCGGCGCGCGGGCCGGTAAGTTGTTGGCGGCGTTTCGCCATGCGGAGCAGGCGGTGATCCATATCCAGCACCTCTCGCTGCGCCCCGGTTCAACGTTCTTCCTGCCGGGAACACCGGGCGCGGAGATTCACGCCGGTGTCGCACCGCAAGCCGGAGAGCCGGTCATCGAAAAGCACTACCCGAACAGTTTCCGCGAGACGACGCTGATGGCCACGCTCAAGGAGAAGGGCGTCGACGAACTGGTCATTGCCGGCATGATGACGCACATGTGCGTTGATGCTACGGTGCGCGCCGCCTTTGACTTCGGCCTGCGTTGCCGCGTTGCACACGACGCCTGTGCAACACGGGACCTGGTGTTCAACGGCGAGACCATCCCGGCAGCGCATGTGCACGGCGCATTCCTCGCCGCGCTGCAGGGAATTTACACGACGCTCGGCAGCGTCGCCGAAGTATCGCCCTGAGCGCCCGCCAGCTCGATCTGCGTCAGATAAAGCCGCAGATCAAACTCCAGCTGGTGATAGTCCGGCGCCATGTGCGTGCATAACTGATAGAAGGCCTTGTCGTGCTGGCGCTCCTTGAGGTGCGCCAGTTCGTGCACGACGATCATTTTCAGGAACTCGGGCGGCGCGTCCTTGAACAGGCTGGCCACCCGGATTTCGCGCTTCGACTTGATCTTGCCGCCTTGCACGCGCGGCACGGTGCTGTGCGTGCCGAGGGCATTCCTGAGCACCTGCAGGTTGTTGTCGAAGAGCACTTTGGA
>CAJAHZ010000172.1 GCA_903939665.1 uncultured Pseudomonadota bacterium
GGTAATATAAAAATTATTTGACCATTTACTGATCGTTAGTTGAAAGCATTATGAGCGAACAACGTCGTCATCAGAGAATCCGTTTCAATCTGCCGCCGTTGATCCGCGTCGGCCAAAATGGGCAGACGGGCAGTGGTCAGTTGCAGAATCTTTCGCTCGGCGGCCTGATGATGACATCGGATATCCCTCTGAAAATCGGTGAGATTTTTGGTTGTGAGTTTTCGGTTTTTGGTTCGCCGCTCATCGATATGCCTGCCGTTGTGATGAGCAAGGTTGGCGACGTTTATGGCGCACGTTTTCACGCCGGCCCGATCAGTGAAATCCTGATCAATGGGGCGATCGATAGCGCGCTGGCCTCCGGTAAAGCTTCGTTGTTGAGCATACATGATCTGCAGGGACGCAAAGTGATGCGCATTGCGGGCGGCTTGAATCATGGCTTGAGTGTTGATTTCATGTACAGCTTGACGCGGGGCGGTGTGGCCGAACTCGACCTCTCGGCCGTGACGGATATCGACAGCGGCGGGCTGGCCTTGTGTCTGCTTGCGGTTGAGAAATATGGTGTCAAGCTGGGTGATCGCTCCGTTTGCGTCAATGCTGCGTGGCGGCAGGCGGTAAAACCGCTGAAAGCCTAGCCCGCCCTGTTTTTTGCCGCGCCCATCGCCCCTATTCTGACCGCTATGAGTCAAGGCGAAGATGTTGTTGCCGTCCGTGACGCGCTGCGCCGGGTCGTTGATCCGGAGGCCGGGATCAATATTGTCGACCTCGGGTTGGTGTATGGCATTTCGTTTGAAGGCGGCGGGTTGCGCATCGATCTGACGATGACCTCGCCAGCTTGCCCGATGGGCGAGATGATTGTCGATAATGTGCATTCCGAGCTTGCGGCTGTGCTGCCGCCGGCGCTTGAGCTTGATGTGCGGATTGTCTGGGAGCCGCCGTGGAGTCCGGACCGGATGAGCGATTCGGCGCGCCAGCATTTTGGCTGGTAGTCGTTTGATTCCCGACTTGGCTTTCTGATAATGCACAAGCGCTCACCGCCGCGGCGCAGCGTGGCCTATCGCATTCCGATGCTGGTGCTTGGCGTTCTGTCGCTCGGCTTTGGCACCGCCGCCGGGCTGTTTCGTCTCGGCTGGGCCGTTCCCTTGCCACATCCCGATTTGGTGGGGTGGCACGGGCCTTTGATGGTCTGCGGATTTTTTGGTGCGGTGATCGGCCTTGAGCGGGCGGTGGCTTTGGCGCGACCATCGGCCTATCTGGCACCCGTTTGCGCCGGTCTGGGCGGCTTGAGTTTGCTGTCCGGGTTGTCGCCCCTGCTTGCCGGGGGCTTGTTCGCTGTGGCCGGCAGCGTTCTGCTTGCCGGCTCCGCATGGATTCATTACCGCCAGCGTCACCTTTATACCCTCACACTGGCGCTTGGCGCCGGCAGTTGGCTGCTGGGCAATCTATTATGGTGGCTCGGTTGGCCGATCGTTTCTGTGGTCGGCTGGTGGATGGGTTTTCTGGTGTTGACCATCGCGGGGGAGCGGCTTGAACTATCGCGTTTTCTGCCACCGTCTCCGTTGGCCGCCCGTATATTCGCTGCGATCGTCGCCGCCTTGCTGTGCTCGGCGACCTGGGCCACCGTTGATCCGTTGTCGGGCCATCGCGCCTTCGGTGCGACGCTGGTGCTGCTGGCATTCTGGCTGCTGCGTCAGGATGTGGCGCGCCGTACCGTGAAACAGTCCGGCTTGACCCGCTTTATCGCTGTTTGTCTGCTCTCCGGCTATGTTTGGCTGGCCGTTGGCGGGACAGTGATGAGCGGCCTGCTGCCGGCCACGCCGTTCACCTATGACGCAGCGCTGCACGCGATTTTCATCGGTTTCGTTTTTTCAATGGTGTTCGGACACGCGCCGGTTATTTTTCCGGCGGTTGCCCGGGTGCAGGTGCCTTATCACCCGGTGTTCTATCTGCCTTTGCTGCTTCTGCATGTCTCTCTGCTGGCGCGCGTGGGGGGCGATCTCTGGCAATGGGCGGGGCTGCGTGGCGTTGGTGGTGCGCTCAACGCACTGGCGCTGGTTTTTTTCATTGCCGTTACGCTGAGTGCGGTGGTTCGCGGCAAGCGCCAACGGCCTTAGTGCCTTCCGTGCGCTGGTTACGCTTTCCGTAA
>CAJAHZ010000173.1 GCA_903939665.1 uncultured Pseudomonadota bacterium
GCAAGAATTCATCGACTTCATTTTTCACCAAGTGTGGTGCAAGGCGACGCCCAAGATCGACTTCTCATTCAACTCGTGCAGCGGCAATCCCGAGTTATTTGAAGTTATGAAAAAGTTTTTCTACTCGGACAAGAAGAATGCTGATTTTTTCTATGGCAACGTGGAGCGAATCTACGGCCATTTTGCTTACCTGAAGCCAAAACATATTCGTCGCCTGAAATGGTGGTACTTCAGCAACAATGACATTGAGCGACTCTGCTCAAACAACCCAGCACTCAATCCTGCACGTTACACGGACATCGAGCGTAGATATCCTGATCTAGCCAAAGATCTTCGCATATTTTTTTCAGGCCTTTATGACTTCGATGCGGCAGATATAAAAGCCAAGATCGGTGACATCGACGATCACTATCAAGCCTTTGTGACCACCAACAAAGCGGGTAAATGCCCGTTCTGCGGCATTGGTGACATCAAGGGCATCCATGCTTCTAAACGTGAAGCTTATGACCATTACCTGCCCAAGGCGTTGTACCCATTCAACTCAATCAATTTCCACAACCTTGCGCCTGCCTGCCACGAATGCAATAGCACCTATAAGCTCAGTAAGGACCCGGCGCACAGCGCTACCGGACGACGGAAATCCTTTTATCCCTACACGGAAACACCCTATGCCATCGAACTGCAAGTAACCCTGCAACATTCGGATATCGCGAACTTGACGCAGGCCGACGTCGACCTGCAATTCGGCCCTGCCGCCCTCGACGAAAAAATCGCCACTTGGAAGGACGTGTACGGTATTGAAGAGCGCTACAAGGCAAAATGCTGCGGTGACAATGACGGCAAATACTGGCTAACGCAGGTCTTGGACGAGTGGAGAGAGGATGGTCGCGCGCCTGACGATTATCTCAAAACGCTCACCCGTCAGGCCAAGAGAAATCCATACGCCGACTGCAATTTCCTGAAGAAAGCGTTCCTGGAAGGCTGCGAGCGTACTGGACATTTTGTGGCAAAACTTTAGCTGAACTGGCGACGAACGAAGGATTTATTTGAGTAGCTGCAATGCGAAGAGGATCGGTCGCCCAAGCAGCAAGCACTGAATGGCCGCTGAGGCCAAGTTGTGTGAATAGGCCTTCCGGCAGTTTACGAAGTACAGCTGTCGTTCAGACGACTGCTTTCAAGAAGCATCGAACGTCAGCAATTGGCCGGACTCGGACCTGGCTCGTTGCTCAATACTACATGATGTTTAAATTTTGCACTGCACAACGCACAGCCAAGACCTTGGCCGTGAGACGGACAAATCCGGAGTTTGGGAATTTTCAAACGACGCATCAGAGGCTCCCGTCCACCGGTTAATCCCTGCGGGAGCCTATGGCTCCGGATGCCCGTTTTTTCATTGACGAAACCCGTGCGGTCAGAAAACTTCCGCGCAATCAGCCGCCTGCTTTTTCCTTCCCAGCGGCGCGCTCATCCGGCATGGCCAGATTGCTCGCCCGGAGTTCCTCGCGACGCTTTGGTGCCCCGGGGCAACGCCCCGGAGCGGCTTCCTTCCCGGCGATCAGGGGCAGCAACGCGGGCTGTAGCTCCTTGAGAATCTGCACCGGCAGCGCCGAAGTAAAATCGTAGCCGGCTGCTTTGGCCCCCGGAACAAACGCCGTGACAACGCCGTAGAACCGGTCGCCCACATAAAAAGCGAAAGTTGCTGCACGGTTCATGACGCGTGAACTCTTGACGTTTCCATCGGCACCGACCACCTGGAAGCGATGGTCGCCGGTCCCCGTCTTGCCGCCGATCGGAATCGGCGCGTCATCGGCGTCGCGATAAGCCCCTTTGACGCGTCGCGCCGTACCGCTATCAACCACGCGCAACAAGGCGCGCCGCGCAACCTGTGCCACTTCGGTCGGCAACACCTGAGCGCCGGGCTCGAACTTGCGCTCAAGCAAAGTTTCGAAGGGCGTATCGGCAGCAAAGCGCAGTTGATCGATGCGCACCGTCGGGCGTCGCACCCCCTCATTGACCACGATGCCCATCAGCTCAGCGAGCGCCGCCGGGCGATCGGCCGAACTGCCGATTGAAGTCGCCAGTGAAGGCACCAGATGCTCAAAGGGGTAACCCAGCCGGCGCCATTCGGCGGCAATCCGCTCGAAAGCCGTGACCTCGACGATGATGTCGATACGCACCTGCTGGGCGTGCCGGAAACGGCTGGCGAACAGCCAGCGCGAAGCTTCACGGCGCTCGGCGACGCTGGCCGTGACAACATCATGCAGCCCTGCGTCGGGATGTGCGCGCAGGTGGAGGACGAGCCACAGTTCAAGCGGATGAACGTGCGCCAGATAGCCCTGGTCGGACAGGTTGTAGTGGCGCGTCGCGTGGTTATCGTAAATGCGGCGCAGACCGGCGTCACTACCGGCCTTGTCGCCCAGACGCTCGCGCATGAAGGCGAGGAAGGCGGCGAAGTCGCTCTCCGGTCGCACCCCAAGAAACACCGCCGCTAACGGCGATTGCCGCGCCGGTACCGAATCGGCCAGCACTTCGAGGCGCTCCTGTACGGGAACATCGCGGTATTTGTGCCAGAAGGTGCGCAGGAAGCCGATACCTTCGCGCTCGGCAAAACGATTGAGGAAATCCTGACGCGCGGCCTTGCCCGCCTCGCTGCCCTCGTCGCTATCGCGCAGCGAGCGCGCCGGTGCATCGGCCGCCTCGTAGGCGTGGTAATGCACGACGTCGTGCATGATGCGCACAAAAACCAGATTCACCGATTGCTCAAGCGCGCCGGCAACGCTCGGCGTCTGCCCGTCGTCTTCATGCTTGAAATTGGAAAAACGGTGCACGCCCCCGCCAGTGAAGAAGGTCTCGTTCGGATTTGCCGAATAACGGCGCTCCATCGCCGCTTCAAGCATTACCGTGAGGCTGCGGTCTTCGCTGCCGCGCAAATGGGCGATGGCCCAGTTGCTCAGCCGATCGCTCGGCTTCATGGCGATACCGGCCAGGGCCTTGGCGTCGAGGCTGGCGTAGCGCTGGTGCAGATCGGCAATCACGTTGAGATAGGAGATCAGCGTCCGGAACTTGGCGCTGGACCCGAGATCAAGCTTGGTGCCGGCGTTGATGTCGAGCGGCTGGTTAAGGTTGTCGGCCTGCACGCGCAACAGGTTGCCCAGCGGGGTCTTCTCGTAAAGAGTAAAGCTGTAGCTGACCCCAAGCGGATCGCCGCGATCGAGCAGGCGATGTTCCCGGAAACCGGCGCAACGCAGGTAGTCGGCGTTGGTCAGGCGCCCAAGAAAGGACGTCACCCCGGCCTGTGCAGCCGCATCCAGCGTTGTCCTCGCCGCCAGATCAAAACGGTCAAGCGCATAAAGATCCTCGAACCCGAGGAGATCGCCAAGCGTTCCGCGCACGTCGTTCACCGCCTTGCGCTCGACGAAGGAAACAGCTTCGCCCTCGCGCGCCTTGCGTGCCGGCGCCAATCGGGTACGCAAGGCATCGTCGCGCAGGGTTGCAGGAATGCCGCCGTCGCTGGTCAGCAAGCGCAGATAGCTATCGGTCAGGCTATCGAGCCGCGCCTGCGCGTCAAGCAGGAGCCCGGAAGGACGGCGCTGCGCAACGATCAGCGACAAGACCTCCCTGAACACCAGGGCGCGGGCGACCGGATCGGCGCCGGCGTCATTCAGCAGACGGTTGGCTTCGTCGAAATTGCGGCCATACCATGCCCACAAACCGTCGCCCAGACCATTGACCTCACCGTAACCGGCCAGCCCCGCCAGCGGCACGGAGTTGAGATAGTCGAGAACGATACGCCGGCGCGCCGCCTGCGTATCCTCGCCTTCCTGATAGGCGCGCAGGGAGGCGGAGACCATCTGCCTCAACTTGTCTTTGGCGCCGTGCGTGCGACCGCCGGGAGAATGCCGGAATTTCTCGATCTGGGTGGCCAGCGTGCTGCCGCCCGCCCGCCCGCCATCAAGGTTGACCGCGCGCAAGGATTGGCCCAGCGCAACGCGGCTCAGACGCCCCCAATCCACCGCCGGATTGCGTGTTGGATGCTCGGGGTCGAGCAAATCATGGTTCTCGACGTAGAGCAAGGCGTCGACCAGCACGGGAGGAATGGCTTCGAAAGAAGCGTACTGCCGCTCGGGATAACGACTGCCGTAGAGCAGCGCGCCATTTCGGTCGAGCAGGGTCAGGCCGGCCTGCGATTTCTCACGGTAAATCGGGTAGTAGCCCCGACTGGTCATCGTGCGAAAACCGTCAGACTGCCGGGCCTGGGCTGATACGTCGTAGCCTGCTGCAGTCAGGCGCGGCAGCAACTCTTTCATCCGACTGTAGCCGAGGCGGATATTGTAGGGACCGGCTTCGGGCAGCCACAGATCGGCATTGGCCCCGGCTTGCATTTCCCAACTGACGCTGCGCGCAAACTCGGAGAAGAAATGCGCCTGCAACCGCGAGTCGCGCGCTTCAATCCAGGTTGCCGCGGCAATCACCACGGCAACGGTAACGGGAACTGCCGTCCAAAAAAACATACGACGCTTCCGGCGCTTCGCCAAGCGAGCGCTGGTAAGGAAGGACTCGCTTTCCATTGTGTCTTTCATCTCTGAGCGAATCGGTATTTACACGAAACGTGCCGCTGCTTTAACAGCGAATCTGTGATGCGCCAATTATCGCCGAATGCGCCTGTGCTTGCAGCTTCGATATCGCTTCGCCGCCGGCGACTGGTCGAATTTCTTCACGCTGGCACATCCATTTGTGCCCATACCCATGAAACTCATCGTTTGCCTTTTGTCACTTACCCTGACCGCCTGCGCCCCGCAGGCACTGACCGGAGCCGGCGTGGCAGGACACGGCAACTCGGTAAGCATTGACCGAACGACGTGCTGCGCCGCTACTGCCCGCGCAGCCAGCGATGTGCCGGATCGGCATCCATCCGCGGGTGCCAGAGCATTGAAACCGTGATCTCCCGCATGACGAACGGCAACGGAGAGCTGTGCATTCCGGCACGCAGGTTTCCGGTGTGTCGCTCGGGAACACTGGCGATCAGGTCGGCGGCACGCACCAGAACGAGCGCGCTGGAAAAGCCGCCACGAGGGTGACGACCTTGCGTTCCAGCCCGGATGGCTTCAGCGCTTCATCAATCGTCCCCTTGTCCAGCCCCTGGCGCGCCGGTTTCCAGATCGACGACCCCGTCGCGCAGTGAAGCGCTGCCCTTGTCGGGTTTCTGCACGAAGCACAGCCGCAGGCCGGGCGCTTCCGCGTCGATGCGGGCGCACACCGCCGCAGCTTGCGCAATCGGAAACTTGCTGCTCAAGCAGTTGATTAACTTGCTGGAGAGTGGCGCCGATTAACGGCTTGAGGCCGCAATGACTTTCGGGTACTGTCGCCGTTCACGTGACGGATGCCCTTAGCCCCTCAATGCAAGCCTTGAAAATACTCATCGTCGAAGACGAACAGACGATTGCCGACACCCTGATCTACGCTCTCGGCAGCGAAGGCTTTGCTGTGCGCCACCTGTTACTCGGGCGAGAGGCACTGCCCGCGCACAGCAAAGACGCCTTCGACCTGATCCTTCTCGACGTCGGCCTGCCCGACACGACCGGTTTCGAGGTGCTCAAGGAACTGCGCGGCCATGCCGACGGGCGCGATGTACCGGTTATTTTCCTTACCGCGCGCGCCGAAGAAATCGACCGCATCCTCGGCCTCGAACTGGGTGCCGACGACTATGTCACCAAACCTTTTTCCCCGCGTGAAGTCGCCGCTCGCGTCCGC
>CAJAHZ010000174.1 GCA_903939665.1 uncultured Pseudomonadota bacterium
CAGGGAATATAGAACGTCAGAAAAACAAGGAAAGTAACGATCTGCACCCAGTCGAGCAGCGGGACGATTTCCGACGTACCCAGCGCCTGATAGACCATCAACAGGGACAGTTCCTTGCGCAGAATGCCGAACAGAATGGGCACCCCGAGGACGACGGGCAAACCCAGCCACCAGGTTGTCACCGGCAGCAGGACGAAATTGATCACGCTGTCGGCGCCGATATGATTGAGCAAGGCCAGCACCACGCTGCCAGCCACCAGTAACGGCGTGACAATGGTCAGGATGTCACTGGTGCGCTCCCACGTGCTGGCAAGCAGCGTGCGCCACTGCGGCAGCGCATAGGGCGGGATTTCCTGGATCAGACCCGGCGCAGTCTCCGTGTAGCGTCGCGCAAGCAGCCGCCCGAGCAGCGCGAGAACGACGATGGTCAGCGCAAAGATCGCAAAAACACCCAGCCCGCCAAGATATTTCCCCCCCATCGCCAGAATGATGGCGGAGCGCGCCGAGCAAGGCACAAAGCTGATCAGCAGGGTGGCGACCACACGGTCCCGCCCGCTCGTTGCGCTGGCTATCGCGGAGATGGCGGGCACGTTGCAGCCGAGGCCGATCAGAAAAGGCACAGCCACGCCGCCGTGCAGGCCAATCCGGTGGAAACCCCGATCGACGACGAAGGCGACCCGGTGCATGATGCCGGCCTGTTCCAGCGCGACCAGCAGCATCACCAGCGGCAGCATATACGGCACGACAATGCCGACCAGACCGATCAGGCCATCGACCACGGCGCGCCCGACGACGCCCGCTGTCGTATCAGGTTGCCATTGCTGCGCCCAGTCGACGAGGCGACCTGCAGTCCACGAATCCAGCGTCGTGCTCACCTCGAAGACCATGAACAACACCAGCGCAAATACCGCCATGCTGCCGATCAAACCCCAGCGCGGATGCAGAAACAGTTCGTCCAGCCAGCGCTTCCAGCGTTCGGTATCCGTTGCCCCGCCGAGTTGCGTCACGCTCTCGAACAACAAGGCCGCGCGATGATGCCGATCAGCGTGCAGTTCATCCGACAGCGAACGCGGCAACTGGCGCTCGGCCACGACGCGCGCCTCGCCAACCTGTTCGAGCATCTGCGGAAAATGGCAAGCAAGCTCCTGCAGAAAGTAGTCGTTATTTTCTGCCAGCTGCATCAGCAGGAGGGGGCGCGGTACACGAAAGGCCTCTTCGATTTCCGGTCGGGCGAGCAACGCGTTCAGCGTTTTGAGGCTGTCGCGGATATGCGCACTCGACGGTTGCGGCAGCGGGCAGACTTTCTCCCGCGCAGCACGCAAAGCAGCGGCAAACAGTTCTGTAACACCAATGCCCATGTGCGCGACGGTGGCAACGACCGGTACGCCCAACTGCTCCGACAGCGCTCTGGCATTGATGTAGATGCCCTTCTTGCGCGCTTCGTCAACGCGATTCAGCGCAATCACCAGCGGCTTGCCGAGCAGGCTCAGTTCAAGGCTCAATTCGAGATCGCGTTCAAGCGCGGTCGCATCGACCACCTGGATCAGCACATCGGGTGCCGGGAAGGCCACGGCGGGTTGTTCAGGCTCATGCGCAGCAATCGCCGGCCAGTGATCACCCCACAGCAGATACTTGAGAACAATCTGATCCGCCTCGCTCAGATGATGCAGCGACTCGACAGCCGGCAGGTCGACCAGAGAAATCTGCTCAAGCCCAATCTCGACCAGACACTCCTCGTAGGCGCTGCCATTTTGCGATAGCTTCTCGTGTTTCGGCGCGACACTCGACGCCGCGTGAAATACGGCGCTCTTGCCGGTGCGCAGGCGTCCGACCAGCGCCACGCGCGGCCTTCTGTCGCCGCGCAGCAGCGGCTGGTGCAGCGTGATTGTCGAGATTCCGGGTTTCACTGAAAATTACCAAGCCTTGCAAAAGAAAAACGCGGCCGGATAGCCGCGTTTCTGCCGGGAATGGAAAACAAATCGCGATCAGTCGTCGTGATCGCAGTCGTCATCGTCGTGGAAGTGCCCGTGCTCGATTTCCTCGGCACTCGCCGGGCGCACCGCAGTCACCGTACAGGTAAATACCAGCGCCATGCCTGCCAGCGGATGGTTGCCATCAAGCATCACCTTGTCGTCGGCGATTTCAGTGACGCGATAAATCAGGATATCGTCGTCATCAGCGCCTTCGGGCACACCTTCAAACTGCATTCCCACCTGCAACTCCTTCGGAAAGGCGCTGCGCGGCTCCATCTGGACCAGTTCCGCATCGTATTCGCCAAAAGCGTCGTCGGGCTGCATTTTGACAACCACCGACTCACCGATATTCTTGCCCTGCACCGCCTCTTCGATCATCGGAAAGATGTCGTCGTAGCCACCGTGCAGGTAAACAAGGGGCTCCTGACCGGCATCGACCAGTTCACCATCGGGATCGGCGACGCTGTAGTCGAGCGTAACAACGGTATTTTTGGCAACTTGCATGTTCATGAATTGAATTCCTTCACCGCGCGCAGCATTTCGAGCGCGTGGCCTTTGGCGTTGACCCCGTACAGAGCGAGGCGAACAACGCCGTGTTTATCAATAACGAAAGTCGAGCGCACGATGCCGTATTTCGTGACACCATCCACTTCCCTCGCCTGCCACACACCGTACTGTTTGCACGCGGCGCCTTCAGCATCTGACAGGAGGCGCACCGAGATACCGTGCTTGTCGCGGAATTCGGCGTGCTTGATGCAGTCATCGCGGCTGATGCCGAGGATCGTGCAATCGTGGCGCGCAAATTCATCCTCATGATCGGAAAAATCGGTCGCTTCGAGCGTACAGCCCGGCGTGTCATCCCTCGGGTAAAAGAAGAGAATGACATGGTTCTTGCCATGAAACTGCGCGATATCAATGGACTCCATATCCGCATCGGGGAGGACGAACATCGGTGCTGCCTGTCCTGCTTTCAGCATGGCGCCTCCTCAAATACCCAGCCCGTCGCACCGGAGCGAACGGGTTAGGTGAATTCTAACCAAGCTTCTCGCGCCTGACTACAAGAAAGCAAAAGCGTAGTGACGCTAAAATGGCGATTCCGCTATGGAAGCTTTCCCGCTCAAACACTTAGCGGAGTGTTTTAAGTTATCACGAAAATTCACAATCATTCCCTATTTGAACCTGGAGAAAAAAGCATGGCCTTCCTGTCCGCACTGCGCACTGTGCCGCTGCTTGCAGCCGCACTCACCTTGCTCGCTGCACCGGTACACGCTGCGCCCACCACAATCGAACTTTCGTCCGAAGCCAGCCGTACGGCACCCAATGATCTGGCGCGCGCTACCGTATTTGCCGAGGCCAGCGGCGCCACGCCGGCCGACCTGTCAAAGCGCATCAACAGCCTGATCGCCGACGGACTAAAAACGGCCAAGGGATACAGCAATATCAAGACCCAAAGCGGCACGACGAACACCTATCCGGTTTACGCCAAAGGCGGCAAGATCGACACTTGGCGCATGCGTTCGGAACTGACACTAGAGTCAAGCGACATCGGCGCGCTCTCCGAACTGCTCGGCAAGCTGCAAACCTCGCTTGGCGTATCCAGTGTGACCCTGTTGCCGGCGCCAGAAACGCAGAAAAAAGCCGAGAACGAAGCGATGCTCGACGCCATCGGCGCTTTCAGATCACGCGCCAAATTGCTCGCCGACGCACTCGGCAAGCCCTATCGGATCAAACAACTTTCCGTCAGCAGCAGCGGTCGGCCACCGGCAATGAGCCGAATGCGGTCAGTGAGCGGGTTTTCCTCTGCCGAAGCTGCACCGATGCCGGTCGAGGCCGGCGAATCGCAGGTTAGCGCCAATGTTTCTGGGCAGATCGAATTGCTTGAATAGCGCGAAGAAAAAACGGGTATCCGGAGCCATAGGCCCCCGCAGGGATTAACCGGTGGACGGACTAGATTGATCAGAGCGAATCGAATTGCACGATCATGGCGGCAATTTATTGTGCGACGCAGAAATGTACCGTCAATTCCGGCTTAGGAATTGACGACCTCACCGGCAGCACCCGACCCTTATGGAAAGTTTTACATAATGGCCGATTCCGGAAATTCAAGAGGCCTACCCAATGCTACCGGCAACCGCATAACCGCCCGACCTAGCCGTACTCCAAAAGCATTATCCAACTTCATCTCGCCGCCTTCCCTTTCAACGCCCGCACCTCGAAGCCCACCGACTCCACCTCACGATTACCTCGATCCAGCAAAATCAGGCGATGCCTGCCGGGGCGCGGACGCCAGAGCACTTCACTGGCGGCACTGCCGAGCGCTTCGCTGTCGATGCGCCATTGCCACCCGGCATCAGGCTGGCCTGATAACTGCAGCGCGACGCGCTGCCGCTCCGGTGGAATATCGGGGTCGAGCGCGATGATGCTGCCCTGCCCCGGATAGGCGATATGCGCCAGCGCTTTGGGCTCGGCGAGACGAACGACGCGCATGCCGGTACCGGCAACA
>CAJAHZ010000175.1 GCA_903939665.1 uncultured Pseudomonadota bacterium
GCCGATTTTTATCGCGCCATGTGGGAAACGATCAGTCGTACGGGCGGCTGGCAGGGCGAAATCTGGGATAGACGCAAGAATGGAGAGGTGTATCTGAAATGGCTGACCATCTCGGCGGTAAAGGCTGACGATGGCGCAATAACCCATTATATCGGCGTGCATTTCGACATCACCGAGCGCAAAAAGGCGGAGGAGGAGATCAAAAAGCTCGCCTTCTTCGATCAGCTGACGGGCCTGCCCAATCGAATACTTCTGCTCGACCGCTTGAAGCAGGCGATGACGGCCAGTGCGCGTAGCGGCAATCATGGCGCCTTGCTATTCATCGACCTCGACAATTTCAAGACACTCGTCGACACCCTCGGTCACGACATCGGCGACCTGCTGCTCAAGCAAGCCGCGCAGCGGCTGACAACCTGCGTGCGCGAAGGCGACACCGTCGCACGACTGGGCGGCGACGAGTTTGTGGTCGTGCTGGCCAGCATCGACGCGAGCGAAAGAGAGGCCGCCAGCGCGACCGAAGCGGTCGCTGAAAAGATTCTTGCCACGCTCGCCGCGACCTACCAGCTCGACAATTACGTTTACCGGAACACGGCAAGCATCGGCGTCACCCTCTTCAATGGGGCGGCGATTTCAATCGATGAACTGATGAAACAGGCCGACCTGACCATGTACAAGGCCAAGTCGGCAGGCCGCAACACGCTGCGTTTTTTCGATCCGGTCATGGAGATCGCCGTCAAGGAACGCGCCGCACTGGAAGAAGATTTGCGACGGGCCGTGGAGGAGAATCAGTTCTCGCTCCATTACCAGCCGCAGATTGCAGACGAACGCCGCGTCACCGGCGCAGAAGCCCTGCTGCGCTGGCAGCATCCGCAACGCGGCATGGTCTCGCCGGCCAGTTTCATTCCCCTGGCGGAAGAAACCGGCTTGATCCTGCCTTTGGGGCACTGGGTTCTGGAGACCGCCTGCGGGCAATTGGCAAGATGGTCTAGCCAGCCGGAGATGGCGCATCTGACGGTTGCCGTGAATGTGAGCGCCCATCAATTCCGCCAGCACGATTTTGTCGATCAGGTGCTGGCGGCGCTGCAGCGTACCGGAGCCAACCCGCAGAAACTCAAGCTGGAACTCACTGAAAGCTTGCTGGTAGCCAACATGGATGACATCATCGCCAAGATGAGCGCACTGAAGGCGAAGGGCGTCGGTTTTTCGCTCGACGACTTTGGCACGGGTTACTCTTCGCTGTCTTACCTGAAGCAACTGCCGCTGGATCAGTTGAAGATCGACCAGTCGTTCGTGCGTGATGTGCTGATCGACCCGAACGACGCGGCGATCGCCCGAACCATTGTGGCGCTGGCGCAAAGCCTCGGCCTGGGCGTCATTGCCGAGGGTGTTGAGACCGAGGCGCAACGCGACTTTCTGGCCAACTCCGGTTGTCATGCCTATCAGGGTTATTTCTTCAGCCGAGCGCTGCCGCTGGAAGATTTTGAGGTGTTTGTGCGGTCGGCTTGATAGCGGATAAAATTTCGTGGCAGCAACGGCCTGTTCGTTATTGCTGAACAGATCGGTTTTTCAAAGGAGCGCGCCATGGCACGCGAAAGCAAAGAAGAGGAGCCCGTTGAAGCTCCGCCGGAAATCAAACCGAAACTGACGCTGGTCGTCCTGCTCTCGGCGCTGATCGGCATTTTCCTGACGCTGCTGACGGTCGGCGCCATTTACCATTTTCAGTCAGGCAAGGCGGTGGAAAACGAACTCGCCGTGAGCAAGGAAGAAGTACGGCGCAAGACGCTGATGCTTACCGAAGCCCAAGAGCAGGTCACCGCCCTTTCCAAACAGGTGCACGCCTTGCGGGAGTTCTCCATCGCCCGTGCAAGCGGTGCTGCAGAGGAAGCGATTGTCGCTGGAAAGCAGCCGACTCAGGCAGCGACTCCGGCAGCAACTCCGGCGCCTGCCAGCCCTGATTCCGAGGCGCTTAAAAAAGAAGCCGCGCCGCCACCGGTCGTTAAAAAAGCAAAACCCGCGGGCCTCGATTGCCAATTGGTCGGCAAATCCGCGGAGGAGCAGATGGCGACGCTCCAGCGTTGCACGAAAGCAATGGACGGCAAGAAGTAGCCGCCGAAGGCACGTCTAAACTTCGCGCATCATCTTCCAGGTCTGGTACTTGATCGCCGCTACTGCGCCGGCGATGAAGGCAGCAAAAGCCAAAAACGAACCGGCGGCCAGCGTTGACAACCCGGTAACGCCCTGCCCGATGGTGCAACCGGTCGCAACCACGCCGCCGAAGCCCATCAACGCGGCGCCGACCAGATGGTTGGCGGTATCCTCGATGTCACGAAAGCCTTCCCAGCGAAAGCGTCGACTGAGCAACGCATCAGCCATGCTGCCGGCGACTACGCCGAGCATGCCGGCAATGGCGAAACTCATTTTTCGACTGCTGTCCGACCACAACATCAACAACTCCAGACCATAGGCTTGCGGCGCGACGAAAGTGAAGGATTCCATGCGTCCGCTGTTGGTGGCGATGAAGGCCTCCTGCAGCGTATTCGGGTCTTCGGCGAGGTAGCCGAGATGGCCGCTGACATACCAGCCACCAACAACCACCAGCCCGGTTGCAATGCCGCCGAGCAGGTTGTCGAAAGTCAGAAAATCTCGCCGGGCAAAAACAAAAAGCAGCAGCCCTCCGCCGATCGCCAGCGCGCAGGCGGCATGTGAGGCGCCCAGTAGCGTCGGCAGATCCTGGCCGCCCGGCAGATGGATCGTGGCGCGCTCAAGAACGTTGACGCGGAAAACGCCCAAGACCCCACGAATGGTCATATAGGCGACGATTCCGAGCACCAGAAAAACAATGAGTGACTTGAGGTTGCCGCCGCCAATGCGAATCAGCGTCTTGCCGGCACAACCCGACGCGAGCACCATGCCCACACCGAAACAAAGCCCGCCCACAAGATAGGATAGCCAGATGAAATTGGGCGTGCGATAAATCGATTTGCCGAGGTCAATCTGGCCGGTCGCGTGCAGCGCTGCGCTGCCGAGGATGGCAAGCGCGATGGCCAGCAGCCACATGCGCATGCGGCTCCAGTCGCCCATGTTCACAATATCGGCAACTGCGCCCATCGTGCAGAAGTGGCTGCGGTTGCCGACCGCGCCAAACACCCCGCCGAGCGCGAAAGCGAGCCAGAGAACGGTGTTGGCTGAGACGGCGTGGCCCACTCGCTTGCGCCCTCCGTCTCAGACGGCGTAATGCGTTGGATCGGCGACGCCGGCAGCGGCAAATCCTTCGCGGCGCAGGCGGCATGAATCGCAAACACCACAGGCACGGCCCAGCGAATCGGCCTTGTAACAAGATACGGTCAGAGCGTAATCGACGCCGAGCGCCGCGCCGCGCCGGATGATGTCGGCCTTGGTGAGATCAATCAGCGGCGCATGAATGGTCAGCCAGGCACCTTCAACGGCGGCCTTGGTGGCAAGGTTGGCCATCATCTCGAAGGCGGCGATATAGTCCGGTCGGCAATCCGGATAGCCCGAATAGTCGACCGCGTTGACACCGACAAAGATATCGCGACTGCCAAGCACCTCCGACCAGGCCAGGGCCAGTGAGAGCATCACGGTATTGCGCGCCGGCACGTAAGTCACCGGGATACCCGGCTGCACACCGTCGACCGGCACGCTGATGCTGCTGTCGGTGAGCGCCGAGCCACCGAACTGCCCGAGGTCGAGATGCATGACGCGATGCTCGCAGGCACCAAGGGCCTTGGCGACAAGCACGGAGGCGTCCAGTTCGGCACGATGGCGCTGGCCGTAGTCAAACGACAGGCAATAGCAGTCAAAGCCAGCGGCACGGGCAATTGCCAGCGTCGTGGCCGAATCCAGCCCACCGGACAGCAGGACGACAGCGCGCCTGATTTCGTGAATAGGGTTGTCGCTCATTGGCTCGCGAATATAGCGTCAGATTCGGCAAAGGACTGAAAGCGGCTTACGCCTCGCCGACCGGCCGCTTGACTGCGCCTACTCGGCAAGCAAGGCGGAAAGCTCACGCTCACGCAGTTCCTCGCTCCCCAGATTGAGTTCAACGAGGCGTCGCAGGTGCGTGACGCTATCAAGATCGATGCTGTGACAGGACAGACCGGCGTAGCGCCCTTCGAC
>CAJAHZ010000176.1 GCA_903939665.1 uncultured Pseudomonadota bacterium
CCGGGATGAGCTTGGCGAGTTTCTCGCGCATGTTTTCGATGGTGTCGACTTCGTTGTGCAGGAAGTACACCTGGCCGCCGCGCTTGAACTCGCGTAACAGTGCCTCGCGAATGATGCCGTCGGACATTTTTGAAACAAAGGTCTTGATCGCCAGCCGTTTTTGCGGCGCGGTGGCGATCACCGAGAAGTCGCGCAGGCCTTCGAGCGACATGCCGAGCGTGCGCGGAATCGGCGTCGCGGTCAGCGTCAGGACATCGACTTCGGCGCGCAGGGCCTTGAGCGCTTCCTTCTGGCGCACGCCGAAACGGTGTTCCTCATCAATCACGACGAGTCCGAGACGGGTGAACTGGACGTCCTTTTGCAGCAGCTTGTGGGTGCCGATGACGATGTCGACCTTGCCTTCGGCGAGTTCCTTGAGTGCTTGCGTTGTTTCCTTGGCCGTCCTGAAACGGGAGAGTTCGACGATCTTCACCGGCCAGTCGGCAAACCGGTCGGAAAAGGTTTGAAAGTGTTGTTCGCAAAGCAGGGTGGTCGGGCATAAAACGGCCACCTGCCGACCGCCGGCTACTGCGCAGAATGCGGCGCGCAGGGCGACTTCGGTCTTGCCGAAGCCGACATCGCCGCACACCAGCCGATCCATCGGTCGGCCCGACTTCATGTCGTCGATCACCGCGGCGATGGCTGCCGCCTGATCCTGCGTTTCTTCAAATCCGAAGCCATCGGCGAAGGCGTCGTAATCCTGCGTCTTGAATTCGAAGGCGTGGCCTTGACGGGCCGCGCGCACGGCATAGAGGGCCAGTAGCTCAGCTGCCGTGTCGCGTGCCTGTAGCGCGGCGCGGCGTTTGGCTTTTTCCCATTGTTGCGAACCGAGCGTGTGCAGCGGCGCGGCATCCGGGTCGGCCCCCGAGTAGCGCGAGATGACGTGCAGTTGTGAGACCGGAACGTAGAGCTTTGCCTCGCCGGCATAGTGGAGTTCGAGAAACTCCATGTCGCCTTCGCCGAGGTCGAGGTGGACGAGTCCCCGGTAGCGCGCGATGCCGTGCTGTTCGTGCACCACCGGGTCGCCGACCTTGAGTTCGGTCAGGTCGCGCAGCCAGTTATCGAGCGAAGCCTTGCGCTGCGCCGCGTGCCGCGTGCGCCGCGAAGGGCTGCCGGCGTACAGTTCGGACTCGGTGACGAAGGCGAGTCCGCCGATCATGAAGCCGTCGTGCAGTGGTGCGATGCCGAGCGCGAGTTTGTTGCCGGTCGCGACGAAATCGGCGAAGTCGGCGCTGACCACCGGTTTCAGGCCGTGCTCGGCGAGCATTTCGGAAAGCGTTTCGCGGCGGCCCGCCGATTCGGCGAGCAGAAGAATCCGCCCGGCGAAGCTGTCAATAAATAATTTCAGCCGGGTCAGCGGATCTTCGGCCCGGCGATCGACGGCAACCGCAGGCAGTGCCGCGGCCGGGCCGTCGTTGCCGGCGACGAGGCTTAGCCTCGCATAGGGCTTGGCTGCGATGAAGAAAGGTTCTTCGCCGAGGAAAAGCTCGCCGGGTGGCAGCAGCGGGCGGCTGCGTTCG
>CAJAHZ010000177.1 GCA_903939665.1 uncultured Pseudomonadota bacterium
GCTGGCAGCCCGCTTCGACTCGCTGGCCTGGGTGGTTCTCGGCACCACACTGGGCATGATGGCGGCAAACATTCCCGCCGTATTGATCGGCGAAAAGCTGGCCAAGAATCTGCCGCTCAAGGCGATCCGCTGGACGGCGGCTGCGGTATTTGCTGCGACCGGGGCACTGACACTGATCACTTCGGCTTGAGGCAAGCCGAACCCACCGGCACTAGCCGTCAGGCAAAGGAATCGAGGCGACCGCCCACCAGCTCGGCACCGCTGTTGCTGCGCTCTACCCCACGATAAAATTTCGTGCTGCCGCCATCCTGTGCAACGGTCGCCGCCTCTTCCTGCTGCTGCGCGGCAAGCTCCCGCCGTGCCTGCTGTTCCAGCTGGCCGGCCTGCGCTGCAACGCTACGGTCCTGCGGCGACGGATCGGCAGGCGCCAGCGCGGTAGCGCGAATGTGCTGCGCCTTGGGAATGGTATCTGCTGGCGTCCGACCGGGTGAAGTATCAATCGACACCTCGCCGGACACCGCATACTGCCTGTTATCCGGCCCCGTCTCGTAGCTGTAACTCGGACCACCGCGAACCAGATCGGCGCCTACCGCGATATGCGCCTGTTCGTGCGCCCGCACCCGAATGTCGATCTGCTTCAACTCCCTGATCTGCTGCTGTTGCTCTGGCGTCAGCTCAACCGTCTCTTTAACTGTTTCGGCAGGGCGAACAACCTCACTCGCAGGCTTGGCGGCATCCTGCGGCTTGCTTGGCTGCGGCGCAAAACGGGCAAGGTTTTCAAAGCCGAGGCTCTTGCCGGTCGTGCTGTTCCCTGTACTCTGAACCATGATGGAATAGACGCTCCAACCGAGTGGCTACGCAAAAGCAGCATAGACCATAAGCCAATGTTTTTCCAGCGCTTGCGACTCAGGAGATACTCAGCATCTCGCGTGCGTGCTGACGGGTGATCGCGGTAATTTCAACACCGCCGAGCATTCGCGCAATCTCCTCGACCCGCGCATCGGCATCAAGCATCGCCACCCGGCTGCGAATCTGGCCATCCTCACCGCCCTTGGCGACCTGCCACTGCCAGTTGGCGCGTGCCGCTACCTGCGGCAGGTGGGTAACGCACAGGACCTGCCGCTCGGCGCCCAATTCGCGCAAAAGACGGCCAACGACTTCGGCGACGCCGCCGCCGATACCGACATCGACCTCGTCAAAAATCAGCGTCGGGACGCTGGCCGCCTGACTGGTGACCACCTGAATGGCCAGACTGATGCGCGAGAGTTCGCCGCCCGAAGCCACCTTGGCCAACGCGCGTGATTCGTTGCCAGCCAGACCGGCGATACGGAACTCAACCTGCTCCAGCCCGCCGGCATTGCCGCCGTCGATGGCCACCAGCGCAATCTCGAACTGCCCACCGCCCAACGCCAGTTGCTGCATCACGCGGCTGACTTCAACACCAAGCGCCTTGGCGGCTTTCAAACGATCTTTGGAAAGACGCCCGGCCAGTTCTTCATACTGCCTGCGCGCCTCGGCGACGCGCACCTCAAGAGCAGCAACATCCGCGGCTGCACCCAGTGCAGCGAGACGCTCTTGCCAGCGCGCCAGCATGCCCGGCAATTCTTCGGGCGTTGCGCGAAATTTGCGTGCGCAGTCGAGCACCGCTGCAATGCGGCCCTCAAGTTCGCCGAGCCGCCGGGGGTCGAGCTCAACGCGATCGGCATAGCGGCGCAACGCCGAAACCGCTTCGGCAAGTTCGGCCTGTGCCGACTGCAACAAGGCGGCCACTTCGGCCAGCGCCGGATCATATTCGGCGAGCCCGTCCAGACGACCAGCCACCGTATCGACCTGCGCTTCGCAAGCCGCATCGCCCTCAGCCAGAATCGCCAGCGAAAACCGAACCCCCTCGGCAAGACCTGTCGCATGCGCCAAACGCTTGTGCTCACTGTTCAGCGCCGCCCACTCCTCGACCGAAAACCCGAGCGCCTCCAGTTCGCGCACCTGCCAGTCGAGCTGCTCGCGCTCACGCGTCAGCGCCTCGATGCCACCGGTCGCCGCCTCGAGAGAAAGCCTTGCCTCACGCCAGACGCGCCAGGCGCCCGCCACTTCGGCCAGCAGGGAATTGAGGCCGGCGTGCGTATCGAGCAATGCCCGCTGCGCATCGCCACGCAGCAAGGACTGGTGCGCGTGCTGCCCGTGGATATCGACCAGCGACTCGGCGACCTCGCGCAACTGCTGAACGGTGGCCGGCGACCCGTTGAGGTAGGCGCGCGAACGGCCATTGCCATCGAGCACGCGGCGCAACAGCAAACCTTCGCCGGCGTCCAGATCGTGCTCGCGCAACCAGTCGGCAGCGACCGGCGCGTTATCGAGGTCGAATTCGGCGCTCACCTCGGCGCGCTCAGCGCCACTGCGAACGAGACCGGCATCGGCGCGCTCACCCAGAACAAAGGCCAGTGCGTCGACAAGAATCGACTTGCCGGCGCCGGTCTCACCGGTCAACGTGCCAAATCCCGCCTCGAACTCCAGTTCAAGGCGATCGACCAGCACAAAATCGCGAATCGTTAAACGGCGCAGCATGGCTATCAATAACTTTCAGAAACGCTCAATGGACCTTCGGCTGCTCGCTCCAGTGCAGTTTCTGACGCAGCATGGCGAAATAACTGTAGCCCGGCGGATGAAGAAAACAGATCGAATACTCGGAACGGCGAATACGCACCGCGTCATCACGCTTCAGATCGACGGTCACCTGGCCATCAAAGTGCGCCCGCGAATCAGTCGCCTGGATGATGCGAATTTCAATCTCACTGCGATCGCCGATCAGAATCGGTCGATTGGTCAGCGCATGCGGACACAGCGGCACCAGCGCAATCCCGGCCACCTGCGGATGCATGATCGGGCCGTTGGCCGAAAGTGAGTAGGCCGTGGAACCGGTCGGCGTCGCGACGATCAAACCGTCCGAACGCAGGTTGTAGATGAACTCTCCGTCGATGAAGAGGCCGAACTCGATCATCCGGCCGATCGCGCCCTTATCAACGACGATATCATTCAGCGCCAGCGTCGAGAGCATGCTCGCACCGTCGCGCAGCACTTCGGCGTCAAGCAGCATGCGATTTTCGAGGACAAACTTGCCAGCCAGCAAATCATCCATGCAACTGAGCATGTCGTCGCGCGCAATATCGGTCATAAAACCCAGGCGCCCCTGGTTTACGCCAACCAGCGGCACGCGAAAACGCGCCAACTGCCGCGCCGCATTGAGCATGGTGCCGTCGCCCCCGAGCACGATGGCAATATCGGCCTGCGCGCCAATCAACGCGAAGTCGGCGCTCGCCCAACTCTGCGGATCAAGCTGCATGCCCACATTCCTGCCGGTTTCTTCCTCGATCAGCACGGCGATGCCGCGCTCGCGCAAATACCTCGCCAGAAGGCGTAGCGACTCGGCGATCTCCGGGCTGTGGTACTTTCCGATCAGCGCGATGGTACGCGGCACAGTCGGCCTGCCGGCCAGCGCAGAAACAAGGGGATCACTCATGGCCCGAATTAAACCACAATTCACACATCTTTCGCCGCGCGCGCCTGCAACCGCCCCATTTTTCGCAGAATCTTTGTAGAATCGACACCATGCTCGACGAACGCTCGCGAACCCTGCTCAAGACCCTGATCGAACGCTACATTGCGGAAGGACAGCCGGTCGGCTCGCGCGCGCTGTCCAAATATTCGGGGCTCGACCTGTCAGCCGCCACCGTACGCAACGTAATGGCCGACCTTGAAGATCTGGGCCTGATTGCCAGCCCGCACACCTCAGCCGGGCGAATCCCGACCTCGCGCGGCTACCGTTTCTTTGTCGACAGCCTGCTCACCATGCAGCCGCTCGAAAAAGAAAAGATCAACGCCATCGAAGGCCAACTCCACCCGTCGCAGCCGCAGCAGCTGATCAGCAGCGCCTCGCACCTGCTTTCCGGGCTCACGCACTTCGCCGGCATCGTCCTGACCCCCCGCCGCATGACGCCGAGAATCCGGCAGATGGAGTTCGTCAGCCTGTCCGAAAAGCGCATCCTGCTGATCCTCGTCACCGCAGACGGCGACGTGCAAAACCGGATTCTGTTCACCGAGCGCCCGTATTCGCCGTCCGAACTGACGATCGCGACCAATTACCTGAACCAGCATTTCGCCGGCCACGATTTTGAACATATCCGCAAGCATGTTCAGGACGAATTGCTCAAGCTGCGCGGCGATCTGCAGGGGCTGATGGTCGCCGCATTGGCAGCGGGCGACGACGCCATGAGCAAACCCGACGAGCAGTACGTGATTTCCGGCGAGAGAAACCTGCTCGAAGTAGAAGAATTTTCATCGAACATGAAGCGCCTGCGCGAACTCTTCGACCTCTTTGAACAGCGCACCTCGCTGATGCAGCTGCTTGACGTTTCGCATCGCGCGGATGGTGTCCAGATCTTCATCGGCGGCGAATCCGGGCTGGCGCCGCTCGACGAATGCAGCGTCGTTACCGCGCCTTACGAAGTCAATGGCTACGTCGTCGGCTCGGTCGGCGTCATCGGCCCGACGCGCATGGCCTACGAACGCGTCATCCCGATCGTCGACATCACCGCCAAGCTCCTTTCCTCAGCCCTTACCTACCAGGCAAACTCCTGATGCCCCGTTTTCTCCCCGAACCGGCGTACCGTCACGGCGCACCGGACAAGACCGCTATTCTCCTGATCAACCTCGGCACACCCGAAGCGCCGACTGCGCCGGCCGTTCGCCGTTATCTGAAAGAGTTTCTTTCCGACCCGCGCGTCGTCGAAATCCCGCGCCCGATCTGGTGGCTGATTCTGAACGGCATCATCCTCAACGTTCGGCCAAAAAAATCGGCCGCCAAATACGCCTCGGTATGGACGCCGGAAGGCTCGCCGCTCAAAGTGCACACCGAGCGCCAGACCAAACTGCTGCGCGGCCTGCTCGGCCAGGCCGGACATCACGTCGTCGTCGATTACGCGATGCGCTACGGCCAGCCATCCATTCCGGCAACGCTGACCCGCCTCAAGGCCGAAGGCTGCACGCGCATTCTGCTCCTGCCGCTCTACCCGCAATACGCCGCCAGCACCTCAGCCACGGCTTATGACGCCGCCTGCACCTGGGCGCAGGCAACGCGCAACCAGCCGGAAATCCGCAGCGTGCGCAGCTTCGCCGATCACCCCGGCTACATCAGCGCGCTGGCGGCCAGCGTGCGCGAGCACTGGATGCACAACCCGCGCGACACCGGCTCCTATCGACTGATCATGAGTTTTCATGGCGTGCCGCGCTACACGCTCGACAAGGGCGACCCCTACCACTGCGAGTGCCAGAAAACCGGGCGGCTTCTGGCCGAGGCACTCGGGCTGTCGAAGGACGAATACCAGATCTGTTTTCAGTCGCGCTTCGGTCGCGCCGAGTGGCTGCAACCCTATACGTCGCAAACCTTGCACGCACTGGGCCAGCAAGGCATCCAGCGGGTCGACATGATCTGCCCGGGATTCCCGGCCGACTGCCTCGAAACCCTGGAAGAAATCGCCATCGAGGGCAAGCTCGAATTCATCCAGGCCGGTGGCAAGGACTACCGTTACATCCCCTGCCTGAACGAGCGTGACGACTGGATTCGCGCGCTCGCCGACATTGCCACGACACAACTGCAGGGCTGGCCCACCGGCAAGGCTGATCCCGCGACGCTAGAGCTCAGCGCTCTGCGTGCCAAGGCACTTGGCGCGCCTTCCTGAAGTGCCGCAAAAGACTCTGCGCTACCTTGTCAAACACATCAGGTAATTATTGTTACGACGGTTTCAGCGTCCGACCCAAGCGGGCGGAAAGATCGTTGAGCGTTCGCTGAGTCTCGGCGCTGAAGTCAAAAATTTCGATCAACTGATCCGTCTTCGATCGAATGATCTGCCTGACGCTCTCCTCATGCGCTTCCAGCATGCCCAGACTGGAAAATTCGGCATCGAGATCGGCCAGCATCGTGCGCATGGTATCCGAGCCCTGATAACGCGCCCGCTCGTACTTTTCACTGAACGCATGGACCGTGTTGCTCAAGGCATGCAGCAAACCGGCGATCTCGGCCTTCGTCCCCGCACTCTCCTGGCAGGTCAGCGTCGCCTGCAGTTTGGCATCAACCGTTTCGGCGGCAATGGCCAGATGGTCTCTCAACCTGCCACACAAGTCCGGATCATCCAGCGGCATGTTGTTGACCAGCAGGGACACCCGATCAAAATTAAAAGCGGTGCGGTTCTTGTAAGTCGCGATGGTGCCCAGAGAACGCACCTGGTTGATGATTGACGCCTCCAGCGGCCGGACCTCGCCAGCCACATTCAGCGTCAGCTCGAATCCCGGCAATCTGAACTGCAAGACGCCATCCAGATGATAGGTTTTCAACATATTCAGGCTGGCATCGGCGATCTCACGATAACCATCGCAAGCATTCAGGGAGCGCAAAAACTTCACCAGCACAGCGTACTCATCAAGATTGGACATCACCAGCGTGGCCAGCCTGTCCGAATCCTCCAGCCGGTGCCGCAAACTTGACTTGTCTTCCCCCCTGCGCCGCAGGGCCGCCACTTTCTGCTTGAGTTCGGCGAACTTGATCGGCTTGACGATGAAATCGTCACCGCCAGCATCGTAGCCGGCCAGTCGTGATTCCAGATCGTCGAGCCCGGAGATAAAGATCACCGGAACCGCACTGCAAGCAGGCTGACGCCGGATGTATTGGCACAGGGCATAGCCATCCATTTCAGGCATATCGATGTCCAGCATGAAAAGATCGGGGAGCTTCTCGGCCATCCGTTCGATGCACGCTGCGCCGGAGTCGAATGATTCGACGTCATAGAGCTGGCCAAAAGTCGACTCGATCAGGCAGCGGTTGGCATCCACATCGTCGACGATAAAAAGGGTGTATTCGTGATCCATCATGGCGCTCCTAAAGCACTGCAACTTGTTTCGCGAGGTAATCGGCAATGACGGGCACCAGAACGTCGAGCTCGGCCTCGAGACGCCCCAGCAGATCGACAAAGCCGCTGGCATCCCCCGCAGTCGCTGCGGCCTCGACCAATGCGCAGACTTGTTGCGCACGAAAAGCGCCGATCTGACTCAAGCTCCCCTTGAGGCGATGGCTGACCATCCTCACCCGCGCCACGTCGCTATCGCTGATCGCATCCGCCAAACCGCGCCGGTCGCCGCTTATCTGTTCGCAAACGATCGGCAATATCATGCGCAGAATGCTCACGTCTCCATCCATCAGCTCGAGTGCTGCCGCCACATCCAGCACCGCGCGCTCGCCATTCGGGGCGGGCGCTTCAATCGGCATCCCGGTCGACCGGCCAGGCACGCCGATCAGCTTGCTGCGCAAATCCCGGCTGCGCACCGGCTTGGACAAATAGTCGGTCATTCCCGCCGCCAGGCATTGCTCCCGAAAGCCCGGGATGGCGTGCGCCGTCAGCGCGATGATTGGAATATCGATACCCAGCGCACGGATCGCCCGCGTCGCGCCAAAGCCATCCAGCCTCGGCATTTCGATGTCCATCAAAATCACGTCAAATGAGTTTTCCCGTGCCTTGCCGACGGCCTCCTCGCCATCCTGCGCCACCGTCACGGTATGGCCTGCGTTAATCAGAACCGTCGTCGCGAATCTCTGGTTGGTCGGGTTGTCTTCGGCCAAAAGGATATTCAGCCCGGCGGCGTTCGAGTCATCCACCGCGATAGTCGCCTGGAGACTCTCGGCAGTTGCGTCGGAGCGACCGAAGCGCGCATCAAACCGGAACACGCTACCCGCCCCCGCTTCGCTCTCAACCCGGATGGTCCCGTGCATCAACGCCACCAGACGACTGCAGATCGCCAGCCCCAGCCCGGTGCCGCCAAACTGGCGGGTCGTCGAAGCATCGGCCTGCGTGAAGGATTCGAAGATCATCGCTTGTTGTTCGCGCGCAATCCCCATGCCGGTGTCACTGACGCTGAACAGAAGCCTTGCATGCTCAGCCCCGAGTTCATCGACTGCCGCAGAAAGCACGATGCGTCCCCGCTCGGTAAATTTGATCGCGTTGCCCACCAGATTGATGATCACCTGACGCAATCGCGTGGGATCGCCGATCAGAACATCCGGCACGCCATCGCCAATCGTCAAATCAAGCGCCAGCCCCTTCTCGGCAGATCGCACCGACATCGCCCGCATCGTCTCGGAGAGAAGACTGCGCGGCTCGAAGCTCACGCACTCCAGCGCCATCTTTCCCGCTTCAATTTTCGACAAATCGAGGATGTCATTGAGGAGGATGAGCAAGCTGCGCGCCGAACTGTGGGCGAGTTCAACGTACTCGCGTTGCCCCGTCGTCAAC
>CAJAHZ010000178.1 GCA_903939665.1 uncultured Pseudomonadota bacterium
TGATGCCGGTTTACCGAACGGACAGCGCACCCCGTACAGTCAGCGCACGACGCAAGGAAATCACCGGTGTTGCCTACGCCGCCTATCGCATCAGCGACTTGATGGACTCTTTGAACTACGTGCGCAACGGGAATCTTGGCTTGCGAATTTTCGATGATGAAAGTTTCAACAGTGAACGGGATGCTCAGGGGCTGACCCTGCTTTTTGATTCTTTCCGTGAGACATCCGGAAACTCCGCCGCGGTTGAAGAGCGGGAGGTTGAATTCGGGCAGCGCAAATGGCTGCTTCAGTTCCAGCCCAAGGACAAACTGCCTTTGCTGCGCGAATCTACGCTGCTGCTCGGAGGCGGGCTGATTATCAGTTTTCTCCTGGGCTTATTGACGTGGAATTTATCAACCCGCCGCGTGCAAGCCGAAACGTATGCGCAGAAAATGAATGGAGAATTGCAGCTGTCTGAGGAGCGCTTTCAACTTGCGGCACAGGGCACCAATGACGGATTGTGGGACCGCGACCTGCGCAGCGACAAGATGTATGCTTCCAAACGCCTGGAAGAGCTTCTCGGCTATTTGCCTGGCCGGATGCCGCGCGACATCAACTTCATTCTCTCCCGCGTCCACCCGGAGGACCGCCCTGCCGTTCGGGCCGCAGCGATCAATCACTTCAAGGAACACGCACCCTACGACGTCGAATATCGCATGCTCAAGGCCAACGGCGACTATTGCTGGTTCTCCTCGCGCGGCCAGGCCGTCTGGGATGAAAGCGGTCGCGCTATCCGCATGGCGGGCGCAATCGCCGACATCAGCCAACGCAAGGAAGCCGAATTAGCCATCCTGCAAACCAATCAGAAGCTGCAGTCTGTACTTGATGCCGCAACCGAAGTCTCAATCATCGCCACGGATACCGAGGGCACTATTCGCATCTTTAATCGTGGTGCCGAGAAAATGCTTGGTTATTTCGCCAGCGAGTTGATCGACTGCCAAACGCCGGCGGCGATCCATCTCGAAAGCGAGGTTATTCAGCGCGGACAGGAACTCTCAGCCGAACTTGGTCGACCAATTATTAATTTTGATGTTTTTGTGGCCTTGCCGCAAATGCAAGGCGCCGAGCGCCGCGAGTGGACGTATGTCCGCAAGGATGGCTCATGGCTTACGGTCAGTCTCGTGGTAACGGCGGTACGTAACGAAGACGACCGGGTCACCGGCTACTTGGGAATCGCCGTCGACATCACCGACCGAAAACTCGCAGTTGCCGAATTGCTGCGTCACCGCGACCACCTGCGCGAGCTGGTTGCCGAACAGGTCGCTGACCTGTTGCGTGCCAAGGACGTAGCCGAGCGCGCCAACAACGCGAAGTCAGAGTTTTTGGCCAATATGTCGCACGAATTACGAACGCCGATGCATGCAGTGCTGAGCTTCGCCGCGCTCGGGGAAGAAAAGGCCGAAGCCGCGAGCGCAGTGAAACTTCAGCACTACTTCCACCGCATCAATCAAAGCGGCGGTCGTTTGCTGATGCTGCTTAACAACCTGCTCGACCTCGCCAAACTCGAAGCCGGAAAGATGCATGTAGAACTGATGCAGCACGACGTGCTACCGCTCATTCAAGAAGCAGCCGCCGAGCTTGAAACGATGCTCAACCAGCGCGATTTGAAACTATTTATTCAGCCCGCGCCCTGCAGCACTAAAGCCTTCTGCGATCCGACACGCTTCGGCCAGGTGATCAGCAACCTGCTCTCCAATGCCATCAAGTTTTCGCCCGACCAAGGGGAAATCACGGTCAGCTTCGAGCGCAGCTCGATGCCTGCAGGTCGCCGAACTGATGACGGTAGCGTTATGCCAACGCTACGAATCACCGTAGCAGACCAGGGCCTCGGCATCCCGGCTGACGAGATGGACACGATCTTCGACAAGTTCGTACAGAGCAGCAAAACAAGGAGCGGTGCAGGAGGCACCGGCCTCGGCTTGTCCATTTGCCGAGAAATCATGCACGCTCACCGCGGGACAATTGAGGCATGCAATAATGAAAGCCAAGGCGCATCGTTCATTGTGAAATTGCCACTTTCACCCAGTCCGTTTATCAATCCAGCGCTGCGAGAAGCGTAATGACCACCAAAATTCTGATTGTCGATGACGAACCCTTTAACCTCGAAATAATCGGCGAGTATTTTGATGGCTGCGGCTACAAGCTCAGTTTTTTTGAATCCGGCGAGGCCGCCTGGGACGCACTTGAAGCGCCGGGCGCCGGCTTTGAGCTGGCGATTCTCGACCGCATGATGCCGGGGCTGGACGGTATTGCATTACTCAAACGAATCAAGGCAGATGATCGCTTTGCTGCGCTCCCTGTGATCATGCAGACAGCAGCATCGTCACCCGAGCAATTGCGCGAGGGGCTACAAGCTGGCGCCTACTATTATTTGACCAAACCTTACGAGCGGGATTCACTGTTGTCGATTGTGCGCGCCTCCCTGAGCGACGCGGCGACGAAGGCGGATCTGCGTCAGCACTTGCAGGATCACGATGATGCGCTACAGCTTCTGCGTGAAGGCCATTTTGAACTGCGCACGGTCGACGAAGCGAGCCGACTCGCCAGCCTTCTCGCACGTGCAACGCCGCGACCGGACTGTACGATCCTGGGGTTTCTGGAACTACTGATTAACGGGATTGAGCACGGAAATCTCGGCATCACCTATGCGGAAAAGTGCGAGCTTAAGCGTCTTGATCAATGGCAAGAGGAAGTCAGTCGCCGCGCAGCCTTGAGTGAGAATCTTGACAAGCGCGTGCGCGTTCTACTCACTCGGAAAGAGGGCAGATTGACCATTCACATCAACGATGAAGGGCGAGGATTCGACTGGCGAAAATACCTTGATTTCGACCCTGAGCGCGCCTTCGATCCCAACGGTCGCGGCATTGCGATGGCTCGACTGACTAGCTTCGACACGCTCGATTATCAAGGCTGCGGCAATACTGTCGTGGTTACCCTGCTTGATCACAAAATCAACAAACAGCCCACCGCATGAATACGCGTGGTCAGATGACAACGGACGCGCTACCGGCCTTACGTATTCTGGTCGTAGATGACAATCGAACCAATCTGCAAATTCTTCAGGTATTTCTCAAGAAATTGGGGCACACGACGATCAGCGGAGAGAACGGCGAACAGGCCATTGAACTATGCATAGCACATAAACCGGACCTCATCCTGCTCGATATCATGATGCCCGTGATGGACGGCTTTGAGGCGGCGCGCCGTATCCGAGCGCAGCCATGCGACCATTGGATTCCGATCATGTTTCTGTCCGCCCTCGACCGTGACGAGAATCTTGTCACCGGACTGGAGGCGGGCGGTGACGACTTCATGTCGAAGCCGATCAATTTTGTTGTGCTTGAAGCAAAAATGCGCTCGATGCAGCGCATGCTGCTACTGCAACGACGCGTAGTTGAATCGCTTAAGCGGATCGAGGCAATTTCAGATAACGTGCTGGACGCGATTATCACCATTGACACCATCGGAAGGATAGTGACCTGCAACGCTTCCTGCGAACGTATTTTTGGCTGGACACCGCCGGAGATGACCGGCCAAAACGTCAAGATGTTAATGCCGCAACCCCATCGTAGCGAGCATGACACTTACCTTGACAAATACGTTCGCGGCGGCCCGCCGCAGATTATCGGAGTCGGGCGCGAGGTCGTGGCCGTGCGCAAAGACGGCAGCCTGTTTCCGGCGGAACTTGGCGTGACAGAGATCCTCTTTGACAATGAACGCCTGTTTGTAGGCATCCTGCGCGACATCAGCGAACGCAAGGCGTCCGAAAGGAAGCTGCGTGAGAATGCCGAGCAGTTACAGCGTTACTTCGAGGAAACCGAGGCTGAGAACCGTTTGGCGCGAGAACTCATTGATCGCCAATTACTACGTCCGGAGTTGAACGACTCGCAGCTTCATTTCTTCATCACGCCAGCGCAAAATTTTAGTGGCGACATAATTGCCGCGGCTCGCTCACGGGATGGAAAACTCTACGCAGTGCTCGCTGATGCGACCGGACACGGGCTGACGGCAGCAATCAGCACACTACCGGTGCTGTCCATTTTCTACGGCATGGCGCCATTTGGCGCCCCTCTTTCGGAGATGGTGGGCGAGATTAATATGAAGCTGCGGCAGTCGATGCCGGTCGGACGCTTCGTCGCGGCGACGCTGGTATGCATTGACAATAAATCAAAAACTGGGGAAATCTGGATCGGTGGCACGCCAGAGTGCATGCTGATCGGCCCTGACGGGAGAGTCACTCAACGTTTTGCACCACAGCAACTGCCACTCGGCATCATCGATACCAACGACGAACTTCTTGAAACGGTCCACTTCAAGTGGGAGAAAACTAACCAACTTGCGATCTTTTCAGACGGGTTGATTGAAGCTGCCAACCGCGAAGGTGTTCAGTTTGGCAACCAGGGACTCCTGTTGGCGATGGGCACGGCCGCACTGGGCCAACGCCACCAAGCAGTTCGCCATGCGCTGCAACTTCACCTTGACGGGCTCACTGCACACGATGACGTCTCTCTGTTGCTAATCGAGTGCCCAGAAAACAGTTGAGTTTTTTTGCAGAGTGACGACGGTCTCTGTGCTGGAAAAAACGGGACGGTAAACACAAAAAAGCCAGGCAACGCCTGGCTTTTTTTCCGCCTACCTCAGCCGCTATTACGCTGCTTCAGCTTCGGGTGCAGGCGCAGCGCTAGCTTCTGGCTGATCCAGCATTTCAACAAAAGCCATCGGCGCATTGTCGCCCTGACGGAAGCCACACTTAAGAATGCGCAGATAACCACCGTTACGTGTGGCGTAACGCGGGCCGATCTCGCTAAACAGTTTGCCCACGATTTCACGATCGCGCAGGCGGTCAAATGCCAAGCGACGATTCGCAAGACTCGGCGACTTGCCCAGCGTGATGATCCGCTCGGCGACCCGGCGCAATTCCTTGGCCTTTGGCAGCGTGGTTTTGATTGTTTCGTGGCGCAGCAGCGAAACAGTCATGTTGCGCAACATCGCCAAACGGTGAGCGCTGGTGCGATTAAGTTTGCGGAGACCTAAACGGTGACGCATATCAATTCCTTCCTATTCTTATCCGGGCAACTTACTTCTCAAGCCCGGCCGGAGGCCAGTTCTCAAGCTTCATGCCCAGCGTCAGGCCACGTGCGGCCAACACTTCTTTAATTTCGTTGAGTGACTTCCGACCAAGGTTCGGCGTCTTGAGCAACTCGTTTTCCGTGCGCTGAATCAGATCGCCGATGTAGTAAATATTCTCGGCTTTCAGACAGTTCGCGGAACGAACCGTCAGTTCGAGATCATCAACCGGTCGCAGCAGGATCGGGTCGACCTGCACAGCCTTCTGATGCTCAATCGGCAGAGCGGTACCCTCCAGATCGGCGAACACCGACAGCTGCTCCATCAGGATACGTGCAGCCGTACGAATCGCCTCTTCCGGATCGATTACACCGTTCGTCTCGATGTCCATGATCAGCTTGTCGAGGTCGGTACGCTGTTCAACACGCGCACTCTCCACGGCATAGCTGACACGGCGAACCGGGCTGAACGAAGCATCGAGGACCAACTTGCCGATGCTCTTGCCACCGTCGCCCAACTGACGAAGATTGCCCGGAACATAGCCGCGTGACTTCTCGACTTTCAACTCCATCGCCAGCTTTCCGCCGCTGGACAGATGAGCGATCACGTGATCCGGATTAATAATCTCGACGTCATGCGACGTCTCGATATCACCGGCACGAACAATCCCTTCGCCCTCTTTCTTCAGTTGGAGAACCACTTCTTCGCGGTTATGCAACTTGAACACGATACCCTTGAGGTTCAGCAGGATATCAACGACATCTTCCTGAACACCATCGATCGTCGAGTACTCATGGAGCACGCCCTCGATGCTAACTTCGGTTGGCGCGTAACCCGGCATCGACGAAAGCAGTATGCGTCGCAGCGCATTGCCCAGGGTGTGTCCGTAGCCGCGTTCAAACGGCTCCATCACAACTCGGGCTTGCACCGGCGACAAGCTCTGCACATCGATGATGCGCGGTTTCAAAAGTCCACTGCTATGCATGTCCTGTCCTTTTGCCTGATTCAGTCAAGCGAAGCCGTAATTACTTCGAGTAAAGTTCGATCACGAGGCTTTCGTTGATCGTCGTCGGCAACTCGCTGCGCTGCGGACGGGCTTTGTAGGTACCCTTCGCAGCCTTGGCATCCACCTCCACCCACTCTGGGAAGCCACGCGACTCAGCGGCGGCGAGCGCTGCCTTGACACGTAGATGATTCTTGGCTTTTTCGCTGACTTCCACGACATCACCCGGACGAACCTGGAATGACGGAATGTTCACACGACGTCCGTTAACCAGAACGCCGTTGTGGCGGACCACCTGACGCGACTCGGAGCGCGAAGCAGCGAAGCCCATGCGATAGGCCACGTTATCAAGACGCGACTCGAGCAATTGCAGGAGGTTCTCACCGGTCACACCCTTGCGGCGGTCGGCTTCGTGGTAGACCTTGCGGAACTGACCTTCAAGCACGCCATAGATACGACGGATCTTTTGCTTTTCACGCAAATGCACACCATAGTCGGACAGACGCTGACCGGACTTTTGGCCATGCTGACCCGGAGCATACGAGCGACGCTCAATGGCACACTTGTCGGTAAAACACTTTTCGCCCTTCAGGAACAGCTTTTCGCCTTCACGGCGGCACTGACGGCATTTCGGATCGAGATTACGAGCCACTTTTCTTTCTCCTTAAATCCGACGCTTTTTAGGCGGACGGCAGCCGTTGTGCGGAACGGGGGTCACATCGGTGATCGCCGTGATCTTCATGCCGAGCGCATTAAGCGCACGAACTGACGACTCGCGACCTGGGCCGGGACCCTTGATGCGAACTTCGATGTTCTTCACGCCACATTCCTGAGCTGCTTTGCCAGCGGCTTCAGCGGCCACCTGTGCAGCAAACGGGGTGCTCTTACGTGAGCCCTTGAAACCGGCACCACCCGAAGTCGCCCATGACAGAGCATTGCCCTGACGGTCGGTGATCGTGATGATCGTGTTATTGAACGATGCGTGGATGTGGGCAATGCCCTCAGCCACGTTCTTCTTTACTTTTTTGCGAACCTTCGCAGCGGTCTTGGCCATGATCAGTTCCTAGTTATTTCTTACCA
>CAJAHZ010000179.1 GCA_903939665.1 uncultured Pseudomonadota bacterium
ATATTTCTACGAAAACGAACGGCCAACGATGGCCGACCTGATCGTTTCCGGCGAATCGGGAAGCGAAGTCGACCGATTTTATGCGGACAAGTGGCGACGTTCCGAGATTATCGACGGCGCTTTCGAAGCCGAGGATTTTTTCCCGAACTTTGGTGTGGCCGGGCGCTGGCTTTACTTCACCGCAGCCCCGCTACGCGATGACACGGGGCAAATCGTCGGCGCCATTGAAACACTGCGCGACATCACTGAACAACGTCAGGCCGAAGCCGCACTGAACGAGAGAGCCGAAGCGCTGCAACACGCGCTAAAGGATCTCGGCACCGTCATCGAAAATCTGGAGAAAACGCAGGATGAACTGGTGCGCAGCGAGAAGCTGGCTGCGCTCGGCTCAATGGTTGCTGGCGTTTCGCATGAATTGAATACGCCGATCGGCAACAGCCTGATGGTGGCAAGCCACCTCGTAGAAACCTGCCGGAAAATGAAAGAGTCACTTAAAACCGGATTGAAGAAATCGATGCTCGATGAGTTTCTCGTCGACACCGACAGCGCCGGCGATGTTCTGGTGCGCAATCTGAGCAAGGCGGCTGAACTGGTTTCCAGCTTCAAGCAGGTGGCGGTCGATCAGACAAGTTCGCAACGGCGATCTTTCATGCTGGCGGAAGTGATTGGTGAAGTCCTCACCGCACTCGGCCCGATGATCCGCAAGACGCCTTATACAGTTGAACAGCAGATCGCCGACGACATACGGCTGGAAAGCTTCCCCGGACCACTCGGCCAGGTGGTCACCAACCTGATCAACAACGCGATACTGCATGGTTTCGATGGCCGGGAAACCGGGAAGATCCGTATCGAAGCCGGGAAGCCCGAAGACGGCAAGCAAGTCACGCTGAAGCTATGCGACGATGGCAAAGGCATCCCGGTGAGCGTGCTGCCGCGCATCTTCGACCCATTTTTTACCACAAAACTCGGGCAAGGCGGCAGCGGCTTGGGCCTCAACATTGTTCACAACATGGTGTTCGGCATCCTCGGCGGGCGGATCAGCGTCGAGAGCGTTCCCGGAGAAGGCAGCTGCTTTACCCTGGTGCTGCCCTTGACAGCCCCGCCACAAGACGAGTCACAAGGCTGACCCAAGGGAGCGGTCGATCATCAAACATCAAACTTTCCGATAGGCGTCGGAAACCGCAACAAAAGACTTCACGACCACCGGGTCATACTTTTTGCCCGCCTCCTGCTTGATCATGGCCACCGCTTCCGCGTGCGCAACGGCCTTGCGCCACGGTCGCTCGGAGGTGAGCGCCAGATAACTATCGGCCACAGCAACAATACGTCCCGCCAGGGGAATATCTTCTCCCGCCAGCTGATGCGGGTAGCCAGAGCCATCAAAGCACTCGTGATGAGACAGTACGATTTGCTCGGCAAGGCCGGCAACGCGCCCGCCGGTCACCTCGCCAAGCACCTCCGTGAGCAACGCAGCGCCCGCCTCCGGGTGCTTGCGCACCAAGGCCATATCCTCTGCCGACAACGGGCCGGCAGCCTCCAGGATGCTCGCCGGAACCGCGTAGTTACCGATGTCGGCGAGCATGGCGGCGCGTTCAATAATATCCGGAAGACGATTTTCAATCGGCTCGCGCGAACCGGTTTCTTTCATTTTTGTGGCAATGCTGCGGCTGAGTCTGCCGCGGTTCGTCGCATAGGCCACCGGCAGATAGTGTGCGTGGCTGGTCAGCTTGACGAGCAACGCGATTTCCGCATTCTGATCGCATCGCGATTGCTCGACGAACTCGTAGTTTTCATAGGCAAGAACGATTTTCAGGCAAAAAACGTCAATCAACGCCAACTCGGTTTCGCTGATCGCTCTGGACCCGCCGACATAGACGGCGACATCGCAGAGGTTCGCCAGAGGCACCTGATAAATGGATCGTTTGCTGTCCACATGGGTGGCGCCACTGGCAAGCACCTGCGTGACCAGCGCAACGGTTTCCGCGTCCAGCACGTCCCTGATCGGCTCACCAACGAAGGGGTCATAACCGCCGGACGCTGCCATGATGTTGTCACCGCGACCGGACTCGCCGCGCCGGATAAGAATCAGATCCTCCTCGCCAATATCCAGCAAGGATCCCAACTGCATCAGCAAGCCAGAGACAAACAGGTTTCGGGAACGGAAGTCCATGCTGCTCGCGGCATCAAGCACCTTGACCAGCCCACGCCGGCTCGACTCGATCGTCTGCAGATCCTGAAACGAGCGCAAGGCAGAAACCAGCGACGTGAACAGCTTCTTCGCCGTCATCTCCGATTTGGCCTTGTAATCGTTGATATGGTAATTCAATACCACATCCTCTTCCGGTGCGTGCCCTGGCTGCCCGGTGCGCAGGATGATGCGAACCATCTGGTTGCCGAGTTCCTCCCGGATGCGTTTGACTGCCCGCAAGCCGGCGTCATCGGTTTCCATCACCACGTCAAGAAAAATAACCGCGGTATCCGGGTGCTGGCGCAGCACATCGCAAGCCTCCTGCCCCGTGTAGGCATCGAGGAATTCGATGCCACGATTCTTGAAGGAGAACTCCTTGAGAACCAGCTTGGTCGCCACGTGAACATCCAGTTCATCGTCGGCAATGATCACTTTCCAGGCGTCTTTTTTGACAACCGCTTCAGCGTCTGTTTCTTCGACGAAAAGAAAATCATCGGCCGCCTCTGCGGGATCGGGCGTTATTGGGTTCATGGCAAGCTCTCACTCTCGGTCAATGGCCACAGGCCACAGAAATCATTCGAAAAATTACGCCTCGTAGCCCCACAACTTGTGCAGGTCAATTTTAACGATCATGTCCCGCTCAACCACATCAAGAATCTCGTACTCTCTAATATCCGTCTTTCGTTCAACCGGCTTGTCATACGGCGCGCCGCGCGGGCCAACCACCACCTTGACGACCGGCGCTTTCGGATTGATACCCCGATGCGTAACAATCGCCAACTCGCCGCTTTGCAGTTTGACAAAAACACCCGGCGGATAAACCCCAAGCTCCTTGACAATATATACGGCCAACTCTTCGTCAATCTCGCTGCCCCGCTTGACAAAGATATCCCGCATTGCCATCTTGCTCAGCATGGCTTTTCGATAGGATCTGGGCGTAATCATCGCGGTATACATATCCGCCAGCTTCAGTATACGCGCCCCTGCAGAGACCTCGCCCATCGACAAACCACGCGGGTAGCCCATGCCGTTCAGCAACTCGTGGTGCTGGATAACCGCTGTCATCCAAACTGCATTGGTCACCCCTAAAGAAGCCAGCATTCTGGCCGACTCAATCGGATGTGAGGTGATTGCCTGTTTCTGCGTCGGTTGCAAAGGCTGATCCTGGCGGAACAAATCATCCTGCAGTTTCAGCATCGACAAATCACAGGTAAGCGCCGCGGCGATGAGCCACCGACGGTCCTGTTCCACAATCGCTTTGCGCGCCGCAATGAGTTCGCAAAGAATGCCCCGGTACAACGGATGCATCACACTGTAACGGCCCGAACTATCGAGATGGATGGCCCCCAGAACCGCGTCGGGATCAAGCTGACAGAGTTTCTGGATGTCGCCCGCCAATTGCAGAAGGCGCTCCGAAAAATTCGCACTTTCCGGATCCTTTGCGGAACCAGGCTCCGAGTTCAGTACGGAATAAAGTTGCTTTAAACGATTGTTGTAATGATTCAACAATTCAAACGGCGTGGGCGGCCTGACATCTGCCTTGATTTTCTCGGCAACTGCCGAAACGGATCCCGACTGGCCAAACAAACCCCGCTCGATCAGAAAATCAACCTGCTTCTGCGTCTCGACGACCAAGCCTTTTTTCAGGAGCAAATTCCCGTGACCGTCAAAACAGTCACAAGGAACCGGCTGCCCAACCAGAATCTGGCTACCGTTAAGTTTGTTCATCGACAGTGCAAACGATCATTTCAACGCCTCATCGGACAACAGGGTACCAATGAACACTCGCATAAGGTTCGTCCTGCCCAACACCTCTTGACTGAAGAATATCCGAAAACCGGCGCAAAAGGGAGCGACTCCTCGGCCAGCAGAAAACAACACCGGCGCGCTCTGGATCGGACAGCGCATTCCGTGCGCACTATGGTCGAACCTCTGCTTTATTTATATACTGACTCGGTTCGCGAAGCGGCGACCAACACCATCTAACTACTCATACCAGGACGGGAGAAGCATCCATGAAACTGCTGCAGCTGGCTGCCTCGCTGTGCCTTGCCGCAATCACCGCGACCGCCTACGCGCAAGACCAAAATCTTGCCCGCAACCTTGCCGCCAGCTGCGCCAACTGCCATGGCACCAACGGCAAGGCGGTGGCCGGCTCGGGTTTGGAGCCGCTGGCTGGCGTCGAAAAAACGGAACTCCTGCGAAAGATCAGGGACTTCAAGTCCGGCGCCAAGCCGGCAACGATCATGCACCAGATCGCAAAAGGTTATACCGACGAGCAGATGGAACTGATCGCATCATATTTTTCAGCACAAAAATAAGAACGAGGAAACAATCATGATTTTCAATCGACGCGATTTCCTCAAAGCGCTCAGTGCCGCAACAGCATCTGGCGCACTTTATGGCTGCGCCGGCGGCAGCAAGGCGAGCGGCCATGTCATCATCGTCGGCGGCGGCTTTGGCGGTGCGACAGCGGCAAAGTATCTGCGCATGTGGAGTAACGGCGGCGTGCAAGTTACGCTCATCGAACGCAACGCCCACTTTATCTCCTGCCCGATTTCCAACCTGGTCATCTCTGGCGACAAGACACTTGCCGACCTCACTGTCGGCTACGAAGGCCTGAAAAAATGGGGCATTCGCGTCGTCCACGACGAAGTCACCGGCGTCGATGCCGGCAAGCGATCGATCCGCCTGGCCAAGGGCGGAGAGATGAATTACGACCGTCTGGTGCTTTCCCCGGGCGTCGACTTCATGTTCGAGCAGATTCCCGGGCTGAACAACGCGGAGGCACAAGGCAAAATCCTGCACGCCTGGAAAGCCGGCCCGCAAACGATCGCGCTGCGCAAACAACTAGAAAACATGAAGGACGGCGGCACTTACGCGATCACCGTTCCGAAAGCCCCTTACCGCTGCCCACCCGGCCCTTACGAGCGCGCCAGCGTGATCGCCGCTTACTTCAAGGCGAAGAAGCCGAAGTCAAAAGTCCTGATTCTCGACGCCAATGACGAAGTCGTGTCCAAAAAAGGGCTGTTCATGAAAGCCTGGGCCGATCTCTATCCGGGCCTGCTCGAATACCGCCCGAACAGTGAACTCCGCGATGTCGACGTCGCCAACCAGACGGCGGTTCTCGAGTTTGACAAGATCAAGGCTGATGTACTCAACGTCGTCCCGCCGCAACGCGCCGGCGATATCGCGGCAAAGTCGGGCTTGAAGCTGATCAACAACCGCTGGGTGGATATCGACTGGCTGTCGATGGAATCGACCAGCACGCCGGGCATCCACGTACTCGGCGACGCAATCTTCCCGGCGGCAACGATGCCGAAATCCGGCCATATGGCCAATCAGCACGCAAAACTTGCCGCAGCGGCAATTCTCAACCTGCTCGCCGGCGAATCGCCCAATCCGGCACCGCTGCTGATGAACACCTGCTATAGCTTCGTCGACTCGAAAAATGCCATTCACGTCGCCTCGGTTCATCGCTACGATGCCGAGAAGAAGACCATGCTGCCGGTTCAGGGAGCGGGCGGCGTTTCAAGCGTGCGCAATGAACTCGAAGGGGCAATGGCGATGGGCTGGGCGCAGAACATCTGGGCCGACATGCTGACCTAAGCGGCTTGCCAAGCGGACGAAAAAAAACCCCGCTCAATCAGCGAGGTTCTCTTTTGCACCGAAGCCAAATTACTTCAGCTTGGTTTCTTTGTAAATCACATGCTTGCGGACCTTGGGATCGTACTTCTTGATCTCCATTTTTTCCGGCATGGTGCGCTTGTTCTTGGTCGTGGTGTAGAAGTGACCGGTACCAGCGGTAGACTCCAGCTTGATTTTTTCACGCATGGCTGCAGCTCCTTATCAGATCTCGCCGCGGGCGCGCAAATCAGCGAGCACGACGTCGATACCGTTTTTGTCGATAGTGCGCAGGCCAGCGTTGGATACGCGCAGGCGCACCCAGTGGTTTTCACTCTCAACCCAGAAACGGCGGTACTGCAGATTCGGGAGGAAGCGGCGCTTCGTTCTATTGTTGGCGTGGGAAACATTGTTCCCAACCCTCGGGCCCTTACCCGTTACTTGGCAGACACGCGCCATGATTGTTGCTCCAGTTGATCTTGGGAAGAAAGGCGGCGATTTTAGCCTAAACAGGCCAGCCTGTTCAAGTACTTTTTGCGAATGACGATACATTGCCCGCTACAACAAGCCCCGCTCAGCGAAAGACAAGGGCGGCGACTGGCCCGCAACAATGAAATGATCAAGCACCCGGACATCGACCAAAGCCAGTGCCTGCTTGAGTTCGCGCGTCAGCAACTCGTCGGCGCGCGATGCTTCGCACAGTCCGGAAGGATGATTGTGCGCCAGAACCACAGCCGCTGCGTTGTGGAGCAAAGCCTTTTTCACGACCTCACGTGGATAGACGCTCGTTTGCGTCAAGGTGCCGCGAAACAACTCTTCGGCCGCAATCAGCCGATTTTGCGCGTCGAGCCAGAGGGCAAAAAAGACCTCATGCGGCAAACCGGCCAGATGCAAACGCAAAAAATCGCGCACTGCGCCGGGCGAAGCGAAGGCGCTGCCCTGAGTCATCTCCTCGGCGAGCGCCCGCCGCGACATTTCGAGCACGGCCTGCAGTTGGACATACTTGGCCGGCCCAATGCCATGCACCGTCGACAACTCCGTCGAACTCGCCGCAAACAGCCGATTCAAGCCGCCGAAACGCGCAACCAGATCGCGCGCCAAATCAACCGCACTCTTCCCCTTGACACCGACTCGCAGAAAAATCGCCAGCAACTCGGCATCCGACAAGGCGGCTGCGCCCTGCGCCAGCAAGCGCTCGCGCGGGCGTTCGTCTTCAGGCCAGTCGGTAATCGCCATCGCACAATCTCAAGTAGAATGGAGCAATCCACATTCTACCGGCAAGACAATGGAATTACAGGGAAAACGCATTGCCCTCGGCGTCACCGGCGGCATCGCTGCCTATAAGGCTGCCGAACTTGTTCGCCTGCTGATCAAACAGGGAGCCTCGGTACAGGTGGCGATGACCGAAGCGGCGACGCATTTCGTCACTCCGGTCACCTTTCAGGCACTCTCCGGCAAACCGGTATTCACCGACCAGTGGGACCCGCGCATCGCCAACAACATGGCGCATATCGACCTCTCGCGTGAAGCTGACGTTCTGCTCGTCGCGCCCGCCTCGGCCGATTTTCTTGCCAAGGTCGCGCACGGGTTGGCCGACGATCTGCTGACGACGCTCGTACTGGCGCGCGACTGCCCGCTGCTGGTGGCACCCGCGATGAACCGCCAAATGTGGGAAAACCCAGCAACCCGGCGCAATATCGCCACCCTATGCAATGACGGCGTCACCCTCCTCGGCCCCGGATGCGGCGATCAGGCCTGCGGTGAAAGCGGCCTCGGCCGAATGATCGAGCCGGAGGAAATCATTGCCGTACTGATCGCACACTTCCAGCCCAAACTGCTCGCCGGCAAACGCGTCCTGATCACGGCCGGCCCGACTTTTGAAGCCATTGACCCGGTGCGCGGCATCACCAACCTGTCGTCGGGCAAGATGGGCTATGCCATTGCCCGAGCCGCCAGTGAAGCCGGCGCTGAAGTCACCCTTGTTTCCGGCCCGGTCAGCCTGCCCTGCCCGCACGACGTATCGCGCATCGACGTCAGTAGCGCCCGGCAGATGCGCGATGCGGTGCTGCACCGCGTCGCGAACAGTGATGTTTTCGTCGCGGTGGCCGCCGTCGCCGACTACCGCCCGGCGAAACCCGCCGGCCAGAAAATCAAGAAGGATGGCAGTGCGCCAGCGGCGATCGAGCTTGTGCAAAACCCCGACATCCTTGCCGATGTCGCCGCCCTGCCCAACCCGCCGCTGTGCGTCGGCTTCGCCGCCGAAAGCGAGAAGTTGCAGGAGTACGCGGAGAAAAAACGGCGCGCCAAGAAAATCCCGCTGATCGTCGGCAATCTGATTCATCAGGGCTTTGGCGGCGACAACAACACCCTGATCCTGTTTGACGACGATGGCCAGCATCCGCTGCCGCCCGCCCCGAAAATTGAATTGGCGCGCCAACTTGTGGCGCGCATCGCCATCCTGCTGGAGAAACGCTAATGCACCGTATCGACGTCCGCATCCTCGACCCACGCCTGAAGGACAGCCCGCCACACTACGCCACGCCGGGCTCAGCCGGACTCGATCTGCGCGCTTGTATCGAAGCGCCGCTCAAGATCCACCCCGGCGACACCATGCTGATCCCGACCGGGATCGCCATTCACCTTGCCGATCCCGGCCTCGCCGCGATGATCCTGCCGCGCTCGGGGCTTGGCCACAAACACGGCATCGTGCTCGGCAATCTGGTCGGCCTGATCGACTCGGACTACCAGGGCGAAATCATGGTATCGACCTGGAATCGCGGCAAGGAAACCTTCACGCTCAACCCGCTCGACCGGCTGGCACAACTGGTGGTCGTTCCGGTACTGCAGGTGGCCTTCAACGTAGTCGACGAATTTGACACCAGCACGCGCGGTGAAGGCGGTTTCGGGAGCACCGGCAAGGCCTGAAGACCGCCTGGCTCAGCCCCGACGATGCCAGCCGACCCAGACACCGGCCAGCAAAAATGACGAAAAGCAGGGAATCGACCAATTGGCCATGGTCAAGCCGAGGATGTAATCCTTGCTCGTGCAAAATCCGGTAGCCATGAACATGAACTGCCACTGCACGCCAAGCCAATCAACCAGTTGCTCAATCAGGTTCGGTTCGCCAAAACCGCATTGCGTCGCGGCCTCGGGATAAAGCTGTATCCAGCTCTGATAAACCGCCGTCGCGATGCCACCGGCTGAAATCATGCCAATTAACGCCCCCCAGACACGGCGAACGCCAGGAGCCAGGACGCCAAGCAGGGCGACCGCCGCAACAGCCAGATAGAGCACGCGCTGAAAAATGCACAAAGGGCACGGATTGAGGCGCATCAATTCGCCAATCACCAGCCCGCTCCCGACCAGCCCGAGCGAGCCAAGGGCAATCGCCAAAAACCCGGCGCGCACCGACAGGCACTGCAAAAACTCCTTAATATTCAACCAGCGCATAGCGGCACAACCTCGACAATTCAAGCGCTGGATTCTAAGGCAATTGCCACTGCGTCTGCGCAATCTGCCAAACGATTTTTCCGAAGGCGTTTATCCCGCGCGCTCAACCAGCTATGATTGCGCCATGACAATACGCATCCTGCTGGTCGAGGACGATGATCGCCTCGCCGAATTAACCGCCGAATATCTGCGCAAGAACGATTTTGAGGTAAGCATTGAGGTGCGCGGCGATACCGCCGAAGCACGCATTCTCAGCGACCGGCCCGACCTCGTCATTCTCGACGTCATGCTGCCGGGCAAGGACGGATTTGAAGTCTGCCGTGCAGTTCGCCCGCTCTACGCCGGCGTGATTCTCATGCTTACCGCACGCGATGAAGACTTCGACCAGATTCTTGGCCTCGAACTGGGTGCCGACGACTACATTTCCAAACCGGTGCAGCCGCGTCTTCTGCTCGCCCGCATCAAGGCATTGTTGCGCCGCACGCCCGGCAGTGCTGAAAGCGCTGCGGATGGCGATGAGACCGAGCGCGCCGAACTCGCTTTTGGCAGCTTCCGCATCAGCCAGGCGACCCGAAGCGCTCACTTGGGCGCCGAGGCCATCGATCTGACGACAGCCGAATTTGATTTGCTCTGGCTGCTGGCCCAACACGCCGGCAACATTCTCTCGCGCGACGATCTGCTGCAGCAGCTTCGCGGCATCGGCTTCGACGGGCTGGATCGCTCGATTGACGCCCGCATCTCGCGTTTGCGCAGAAAGCTCGGCGACGACCCGGAGAACCCCACCCGCATCAAAACCGTGCGCGGCAAAGGCTACCTGTTCAGCAAACATGACTGGCAATAACGGCAACAACAAGTTGCTCGCCATCCTCGGTCGCTACAAGCCGGCGCCCTGGCGCGGGCGTTACAGCCTGTCGCGGCTATTCTTCAATTTTTACCTGCTGGTAATGGGCTCCTTTGTCGCCGTCGCAATTTTTGCCGACTTCGTCATTTCGACGGCCGTCAAAGGCATCACGGATGACTACACCAGCCGCTTCATGCGCGGAACGATCGTTCTGATCGAGGACGAACTGTTTCGCCGGCCGCGCTCGGAATGGCCGAAAACCATCAAGGCGCTTGACGACAAGTTTGCCTACAAGCTCGAAATCCTCGAACGCTGGACGCTCAAACTGCCCAAAAAGCAGGCCGAGAAGCTCGATTCCGGCGAACTGGCGATCGACGCGGAAGGCGACGTTCTCTACCACCGCTTGAAGCAGACTTCGCAAATCCTCGCCGTTGGCCCGCTATCGCCCGACAACAACCCTGAATACCAGCGCGGCATGCCGCTCGAGTTGCGCATCCGCCTGCTGACCTGGAGCCTGATCGGTTTCTGTCTGGCCATTGCGGTCTGGCTCTGGGTGCGCCCTGTCTGGCGCGATCTGGAAGCCATGCGCCAGACCGCACGAGCACTCGGCGAAGGACAGTTTGAAGCACGCGCCCCCGCGGCACGCAGCCGCGCCTTCGAACTTCTGGCCGAAACGCTGAACGGCATGGCCGAACGCATCCAGCGCCTGATCGCCACGCAAAGGGAACTCTCCAGCGCCATCTCGCACGAACTGCGCACACCGATTGCGCGCATGCGTTTTGCGCTCGAAATGCTGGCCGAAACCGACGAACGAAGCGAACGCGAACGGCTATGGCAAATGATGGAAGCCGACCTTGATGAACTCGACAGCCTGATCGACTCCAGCCTCACCTATGCCCGCTTCGAGCGAGAACAACCCGATCTGCACCTGACGCCGGTCGAACTCCTCCCCTGGCTGGAAGAAGAAGTCGAGTCCGCACGCATCCTCGGCCGCTCGCTTGAATTGAGCGTCGACTGCGCCAACCTGCCGGCATCACAACGCGTTGAGCTTGATCGAAAAAGCATGCCCTACGCGGTAAAAAACCTGCTGCGCAATGCCATCAAATATGCCAAGGCACGCATCGTGGTTAGCGCAGAAGTTTCCGGCGACAAGATCCTGCTGCATGTCGATGACGATGGAATAGGCATACCGCCTGAAGAACGCGAACGCGTCTTCTCCGCCTTCACGCGTCTGGACCGCTCGCGCGATCGTGCTACCGGCGGCTACGGCCTCGGCTTGGCGATCGCCCGCCTGGTTCTCGAACAACATGGCGGCAGCGCCATCGCGGACCAATCGCCGCTCGGCGGCGCGCGCTTCACACTGACCTGGCCATTGTTACAAACCGTCACCAAAACCTGACGCAAGCACTGCAGACGCATTGCCGCCATCAAACTATCATCGCTGCACAGGATGACCACAACGATGGAACAAAATCAAATGAATGAATTCAATCAGATCCGCGAGCAATTTCTCGCCGACACCCGCCAACATTTCTTCGCTGACGACGCGTCAATCAGCAAGACACTTTCCGCCACCCGCCAGAACAACAACCCATGCCGCTGCAGCACACATCAACAACGCTGCGGAAGTATCGGCGCTTGAACAGCATGGCAGCCAGCCCAGCAAGCTTTCCGGTCGGTGAAGCAGTTGGAATCTTTGTCGGAATTGTCGCCTGGGATCTGCTTGCTGAAGGCAGGATGGAGATCATCAAGGCGCTTGCCATTGCCGTGCCGTGCTCTCTGGTCTGGTATGGCGCGCGCTGCTGGCTGGCGCAGCGACGCAACAAACAGCCTTAATCTACCCCTTGGAACCCGCGCATCGTGCGGGTTTTTTTGCTGTGAAACGCCTTGCCATAGTTACACATCGTCACCCAAACGCCGCACACGCGCAACAGACACGCAGAACCTCCCCGCCTAGAATGGAATTGTTGCTTCAGCGTTCCCCCGCTAGCAATGTTTGACCCTCCCTGATACCCATCTCCAACGGTGGGTTTTGAATCCCGCGCCGTAACCGGTGCGGGATTTTTTTTCGTACCTTCTCTTCGTTTGTTCTGTTTTCGCCAACCACTACTTCACGGGAGCAGCTTCGGAAAGCATTCGAACCTCGCGTTGCGGAAAAGGAATTTCTATTTCGTTCTCTCGGAAAGCGCGCCAGATGGCGAGACTGATATCCGAACGCACGCCGCCCGTACCTTCGTGCGGATCAGCAATCCAGAAGCCGAGTTCGAGATCAACCCCGTTGTCGGCAAAGGCCATGATCAAGGTCTTTGGCTCCGGATCAGCCAGCACCCTCGGCTGCGCCCGCGCAATCTCTTCCATCAGGCACATCGCCTTTTCAAGATCACTGCTGTAGCCGACCTGCACCGGCACCACGACACGCACGCGGGTATCCGTGAAAGACTGATTGCGGACGATGTTGGAGACTAGATACTCGTTGGGAATGATCACATCCGTCCCGCCCATCGTGCGCAGCACGGTATAGCGCGTGGTGATCTGCGTGACCACGCCGGAAGTCGTCGCATCGACGGCGACCACGTTACCGATTCGAATCGAGCGGTCGAGCAAAATGATGAAGCCACTGACGTAATTGCTGGCAATCTTCTGCAAACCAAAGCCGAGGCCAACGGCCAACGCACCCCCGAATACCGACAAGGCCGTAATATCGATGCCAACCATCGACAGGCTGAGCAGCAGGGCAAGCACCGAAAGGATCGCCTTGGCCAGACGCCCGATCACCACGCGCACACTGGAATCAAGCTGCTCGGCAGCCATCAGGCGGGTTTCGATCAGGCCGGCCACCCACAGCGCAATGAGCACGGTGGCAAAAACCGTCACGATGCCGTTCAGCAGCATCCACAAATCGAGCTTCTGCTTACCGACGTGAAAATTTACCTGCTCCAGCATCTCGATCAGGGGATCTGAAAAACCGGTGATATAAAGCGCCAGACAGAGCCAGATGCCAAACGCGACAAAGCGTTCGGAAGCCGCCAACCAGCCGCTCGGCGAGAAAGCGCGGCGCAGCACGTAAAGCGTTGCGCGCACCAGCGCCAGCGACAGGAGCAGGGGGACGGCAAGCTCCAGCAGGCTGACATGGCTCCAGTTGCCGTACTTCAGGAGCTTGCGCAGAACCAGCACAAAAACCAGCGATAGCAGGGGAAAGGCCACCCGTTTCAGGCTGTCCGCACCAAACGCCTGCAAGGCGCTGCGATCGACCGACGGATGCGCCTTGTTGTGCTGGCGCAGACAGCGAGCGCCCCACCAGCCGAGTCCGAGGCTCAGGCAAAGGGCTAGCGCCTGCCAGAGAAAATCCCCCTGTTGAATATCGCGCCAGAGATCATGCAGCAGCGCGAACATCTGCTTCTCGTTCATTGCCGCTCCATCACCGCCGCAAAGAAGCCATCGGTCCCATGCCGGTGCGGCAGCAGGCGCAGGCGCTCACCACACTCGATGGCAATGTCCTGCTTGCGCAGCACATCTTCAGCCGACAGGGCGACGAACTCCGGATGTTTTTCCAGGAAGCCGGCGACGACGGCCTCGTTTTCCGCGTCGAGCAGGCTGCACGTCGCGTAAACAAGGCGTCCGCCCTTTTTAACCAGGCCGGAGGCCGAGTGAAGAATTGCGCTTTGCTTGACGTTCAACTCCGCCACCGCCTCGGGCGTTTGCCGCCACTTCAGGTCCGGATTACGGCGCAAGGTACCCAAGCCGGAACACGGCGCATCAACCAGCACGCGATCCAGCTTGCCGGCCAGCCGCTTGATCTTGATGTCGTTCTCGGACTCGATACGCACCGGGTGCACGTTCGACAAGCCTGAGCGCGCCAGACGCGGCTTCAGCTTGGCCAGCCGCTTTTCGGCCACATCAAACGCATAGAGCCGCCCCTGCGAGCGCATCAGGGCGCCCAGCAGCAGCGTCTTGCCGCCAGCGCCGGCGCAAAAATCGGCGACCATTTCGCCACGCTTTGGCTGCAACAGGAAGCCGAGCAGTTGGCTGCCTTCGTCCTGCACTTCAATCCGGCCATCGATGAACAGGGGATATTTAGAAAGCGCCGGTTTGCCCGCCAGACGGATGCCGATCGGCGAATAGGGGCACGCCTCGGCGGCCAGACCATCGGCCAGCAGACGCGCCAGCACGTCCTTGCGCTCGGCTTTGAGCAGATTGACGCGCAGATCGAGCGGTGCCGACTGATTGAGCCCGGCCGCCAAAGGCTCCAGTTCCGCCGCGCCAAACTGCGCGGCGAGCGCCTCATAGAGCCAGTCCGGCAAATCGCAGCGCACTGCCGGCGGCAGATCTTCCAGCTTGATCGCCTTGGCCTGCGCCAGCCATTTACCCTCGACCTCATTCAAAACGACATCGAGCTCGCGCCGGTTCAAGCCCTGAATGCAAGCGAGTGTGGCAAGCAGCAGGCGCCGCGAGGTGACGTCGTCGCCGCAACGCGCAGACAGCGAACGCTTGCGACGCAGCACGGTGAATACCGTTTCAGCGACAAACCCGCGGTCGGCGTGCCCCAACTCGCGATGCTGGCGGAAATAGCGCGAAACCACCAGATCGGCAGGAAAAGTGGAGCGCAGCAACTCAGAGAGCGCGGCTTCGGTATGGGCAAACAGGGCGGGGGTGAAGCGCATTATTCTTTACTCAGTCTAACTTCAGTGGCGACCTGGACGAAACTGTCGCCCTTGCGGTCAAGATGCCGGATTTTAACCGGCAGCAGCAAATAATCGTAGGCCAACCAGAGTTCGGTCGTCGTATCGTCCTGCACGCGCAGGTGCAAAGTGCGCAAAGAACCAGCGGGCGTCTCGATTTCCTCATCACCTAGCGGTTCAAAGCGGTAAGACAGATATTTCTTGCCGGTGGCAATCGGCAACGCGCCGCCCGCCTCCGGGTGCGGCAGAAAACCCAGCTGATAGTAAAAAGAGAGCAGATCCTGCGCGCCATGGCCGAGCGGCTGCGCAGCTGCGTTACCCACTTGCACCAGCATCTGCGCCCAGTCGAACTCGGCCTTCTCCTTGCTATCGCGCCCGCCGCGCCGGATCATGAAATGCTCCGGTTGCAGCCCTTCGGCGGTCAATCGGCCACGGCTCTCCAGCTCGATACGCAGCGGTTTGAACAGCGCGACCAGCCCGCTTGTCTCGGTAACGGAAGTAATTCGGTAGACGCCATCGACGATTTCCCAGTCGTGGGTCGAATGCCCCACCTCGAATCCCTGATCGCCGCGATCAACGCGATAACGAATCATGCCGCGTGCCGGCAAGCGCGAGACGACCGGCGCCGCCTCAACGACCGGCGGAGCGCTCGGCTCGGCAACGGGCGTCGACGGGACGACCTGCTCCGACACCTCGGGCGTACTCAAGACCGGTGACGCGCTTGCCACGGGCGCGACTTTCGGCTGCGCTGGTCGTGACTTCGCGGTCGGCTTCGTCGTCGGCTCCGCCAGCACTTGACGCGGCGCCGGCGGGATCGGTGGCGGCAACAGCTCGGCGAGGATTCTCGGCGGCTCGTGCTCGGCCGACAATTCAAGATCGGTGCCGAACAGAGCCAGCGCGTGCACCCCCAGCGATGCGGCAAAAGCAATGATCAAGGCAAAGGGCACGGCGCGCCTTGCGCTCTCAAGACGCCTGCGGGGCAATCAGCACACCTGTTGCGTCCTGCGCGGCATCAAGCAAAACACGGCCATCGACCAGACGCAGCCGATCCTCGGCAAACCAGCGCACGGCCAGCGGATAAACCCGATGCTCCTGCGCCAGCACCCGCGCGGCGAGGCTCGCCTCATCATCGTCATCGAGCACCGGCACCGCCGCCTGAACGATTACCGGCCCGTGGTCAAGCGCCGGCGTCACAAAATGCACCGTACACCCGTGAATCCGCACACCTTCTTCAAGGGCCTGGCGATGCGTGTGCAAACCGGGAAATGACGGCAGCAGCGAAGGGTGAATATTCACCAGACGCCCCGTGTAGCGCCGCACAAAACCGTCCGTCAGTATGCGCATGAAGCCGGCGAGCACCACCAGATCGGGCGAAAAACGGTCGATCGCCTCGGCCATTGCCGCATCGAAAGCCTCGCGGCTGGCAAACTGTTGATGGTCGACCACGCAGGTCGGCACACCTTGCCTGGCTGCTGTTTCCAGGCCCTGCGCGGCGGGTCGGTTGGACAGCACGCCGGCGATGCGCACCGGCAAAGCGCCGGAAGCTACCGCAGTGAGCAGCGACTCCATATTGCTGCCGCGACCCGAGATAAGGATGACAATGGATTTCATCAGAACTTCAATGCGCCAATGGGAAAGAAGACGGCCGTTGCGACGCTCTGCGTAAAGCGTGTGATGGTTCGCCCATGTTTGTCGGCCACGATCTTCGAGAGGAAATCCAGCAAGCCGATGACACGCCCGAACTCGCGTTCAAAACTCAAATTCGGGCTGTTCGGATCGAGTTCATTGGAAAGCAGCACGAACTCATTGCTGCCTTCGCTATTGATCATTTTTGAGGACGAAAGCTTCCAGATCGCGATCTCGACGTTGCGGGCGCAGTTGTAGAGTTTCTGCGCGTCCAGACTGTCCAGCATGTAAAAATCGTCCTTGTCCTCGAAAGCCGCGTAAGTCATTCCCAGCAAGCCAGCCATCATCGCCAGAACGCGGTCTCCCTGATAGCTGGCGTTGAAAGCATGGAGCACGGCCGCGCCTTCACGCCGTCCCTCCAGCTCCGGAAAATCGACACGCCCGGCAAACAGCCGTTGCAGCGCCGCTTCAACGCTCGGCTGACCGGATTTTTTCCACTCTTTCGGATTGCGCTTGTAGAGCTTCTCGGCAACGCGCCGCAAACCGATCATGATCTCGCCGCGGCTGGTGTCGGCCACGCGGTCCACATCCGACTTGGCGAGAAAGCGCGGATCGAAACGGTTGGTCGTCTGCCCGTGCGGCCCCACCTCGCTGGCACAGCCCCCCAGCAGAAGCGCTGTCAGGGCGATAGGCAGGATTACAGTGGGTTTGAGAGCCATGCCGGATGATAACTTACCGTCACTGCTGCTTGCGATGCTGCAGCCAGCCGACAAAGAGCGGGACCAGAGAAATTACGATAATCCCCACAATCACCAGCGTCAGGTTCTTTTGCACCCAGGGGAGATTGCCGAACCAGTAGCCGGCCAGCGTCAGCGAGCCGACCCAGCCAATGGCGCCCGTCAGATTAAACATCGAGAAGCGCGTGTAAGTCATCGCGCCGATGCCGGCGACGAACGGGGCAAAGGTTCGAAACAACGGCAAGAAGCGTGAAATGATCAAGGTTTTTCCGCCGTGCTTCTCATAATAGGCGTGCGTCTTATCGAGCGCGGCCTTGTTGAAGAAGCGCGAGTTTTCCCAGTGGAAGACCTTGGGACCCAGAAACCGGCCAATCTGATAATTGAGCATATTGCCCAGCACCGCGGCGGTGCTCAACACGGCCAACAAAATAGCGATATCCATACCGCCGAGCGCGGCGATTGCGCCAGCGACAAAAAGCAGCGAATCGCCAGGCAGAAACGGCGTCACCACAAAACCGGTCTCGCTGAAAATAATGACAAACAGGATCGCATAGATCCACGGCCCATATTGCTGAACCAGCAGCGTCAGGTGCTTGTCGAGATGCAGGACAATGTCGATAAAGCTGGCAAGATATTCCATGGGTGGCTGGATCGCAAGAAGCAAAGCCAGCGATTCTACCGGAAGCCGGACCGGTATAATTGCCCGATGCCTGAAACGCCAAACACCCCTCGCGCCAACTTGCCGGCAATCCAGCTCCTGCCCGACCTTCTGATCAGCCAGATTGCCGCTGGCGAGGTAGTCGAGCGGCCGGCCTCCGTACTCAAGGAGCTCCTTGAAAACGCGCTCGATGCCGGCAGCACGGCGATCCAGATCCAGCTTGAAGAAGGCGGGATCAAGCTGATCCGCGTCAGCGATGACGGCTGCGGCATCGCCAAGGGCGACCTGGCGCTCGCGCTCACTCGCCACGCCACCTCGAAAATCGCCTCGCTCGACGACCTCGAACGCGTTGCCACGCTCGGTTTTCGCGGAGAAGCGCTCGCCTCGGTGGCCGCTGTGGCACGCGTCACGCTGACCAGCCGGCAACAAAAGGAAGACGCCAACTCTGCGCACGCCTGGCGGCTCAACGCCGAACCGCACGCAACACCCGAGCCCGCAGCACTGGCCGCCGGCACCGTCGTCGAAATGCGCGACCTCTACTACAACACGCCGGCACGCCGGAAGTTCCTCAAATCCGAGGGGACCGAGTTCGCGCATTGCGCCGAGGCGGTCAAGCGCGTTGCGCTGGCTCACCCCGCCGTTGCCTTTACCCTCTCGCACAACGGCAAGGTCAGCCTGCATCTGGCGAAAAGCGATGCGCGCGGTCGTGCCGGCGCCATTCTGGGCGACGACTTTCTCGCCGAATCGCGCGCCGTCGATACCGGCATCGGCCCCGGCATCCGCGTATTCGGGCATTGCGCCCTGCCCGCCCATTCGCGGGCGCGCAGCGACGCCCAGTATTGCTACGTCAACGGTCGCTTTGTGCGCGACAAGCTGCTCAGCCACGCGCTGCGCGAGGCCTATCAGGACATGCTGCACGGCAGCCGCTTCCCGGCCTACTGCATGTTCCTCGAAATCGACCCGACAACGGTCGACGTCAACGTTCATCCGGCAAAAACCGAAGTCCGTTTCCGCGACGGGCGCGCCGTCCATCAGTTCGTCTTTCACGCCGTGCAGCGCACGCTCGCAAGCTCGCTCACCACCGAACAGGGCATGCCCGGCGCCAACGCAGGCGGCACTGCCTTTGCTGCCGCATCCCCGTCACAGCCATTTGCCAGTGCTTCACGGCCGTCCTTCGGCAACTGGGCGCCGCGCCAGGAGTCGCTGCGCGTCAGCGAACCGGCAGTGGCCTCCTACCTCGCCTTTGCGCAGTCGGCACACTCGGCGCCAACCGCCGCACTCGGCCTAACGCCCACACCATCACACGGCGAGGCAGCGCCGCTCGGCTATGCGCTGGCCCAACTGCACGGCATCTACATCCTCGCCCAGAACGCGCAAGGACTGATCGTCGTCGACATGCACGCAGCGCACGAACGCATCCTCTACGAAAAACTCAAGACCGCGCTCGACGGTCGGCAGGTCGCCACGCAGGCGCTGCTCATCCCCGCCGTATTCAACGCGGATGCGCTTGATGTCGCCGTCGCCGAAGAACACGGCGACGCCCTGCGCGATCTCGGTTTCGACCTCGCGCCGATGGGTCCCGCGCAACTTGCCGTACGCGCCGTTCCCGCGCTGCTGCAAGCCGCCGACCCCGCCGCACTGGCCCGCTCGCTGCTCGGCGAACTACGCGAGCACGGCATCACGCAACTGCTCGCCGCGCGCCGCAACGAATTGCTTGCCACCATGGCCTGCCACGGCGCGGTGCGCGCACGGCGACTCTTATCCCTCCCGGAAATGAACGCCCTGCTGCGCCAGATGGAAGAGACCGAACGCGCCGACCAGTGCAACCACGGTCGACCGACGTGGACGCAAGTATCGATGGTCGAACTCGACCGCCTCTTCCTGCGCGGAAAATGAGCGCAAAGCCCGCGCTGCCGCCGGCCATCCTCCTGATGGGCCCGACCGCCAGCGGCAAGACTGCCGTGGCGATGGCGCTGACGCGACGCTTTCCCGTCGAACTGATCAGCGTCGACTCGGCGCAGGTCTTTCGCGACATGGACATCGGCACCGCCAAGCCCGACGCCGCCACGCTCCAGGAATATCCACACCACCTGATTGACCTGATCAGCCCCGAAGAGGCCTACTCGGCTGCCCACTTTTGCACCGACGCGCTCGCCGCGATGGCCGACATCAACGCCCACGGCAAAGTGCCACTGCTGGTTGGCGGCACCATGCTCTACTTCAAGGCGCTGCTCGAAGGGCTCGCCGACCTGCCGCAAGCCTGCCCGAAGACCCGCGCCGATATTGACCTGCAGGCCATCACCCACGGCTGGCCGGCGGTTCACGCCGAGCTCGCCAAAGTCGACCCGGAAGCCGCCGCCCGCCTGCACGCCACCGATGCGCAGCGCATCCAGCGTGCGCTCGAGGTTTTCCGGCTTAGCGGTCGCCCGATGTCGGCGCTGCTTGCCGAAGGCAAAAGCCAGCGACCTCCCTACCAATTCCTCTCGCTCGGCCTGCTGCCATCCGTGCGCAGCGTGCTGCATGAGCGCATCGCCCAACGCTACGACGCCATGCTCAGCGCCGGGCTCGAAAGCGAAGTCGACATGCTGCGTGCCAAGTACCAGCTCAACCTCAACCTGCCATCAATGCGCTGCGTCGGCTACCGGCAGATCTGGGAAGTGCAGGACGGCCTCGCACCGCGCGCCGAAATGCGCGACCGCGGCATCTACGCCACGCGCCAGCTCGCCAAACGGCAGATCACCTGGATGAACAACACGCTGCAGCCGGAGACTTTCGACTGTCTGGCGAACGATACTGATGCCGCGATTATCGAACGCGTTGCGCGCTTTCTCGGCGAACGCGCATAGAAGCAAGAGGCATAGCGCATGAACACCATCCCATTTCAGGCACTGGCCTGCCCAATCGACGGCAGCCCTTTGCAGTGCAAGGGGAGCGCATGGCGCTGCACCGCCGGTCACAGTTTCGACATTGCCAGTCAGGGCTACACCCACCTGCTACCGGTGCAGAACAAGCGCTCGCGCGACCCGGGCGACAGCAAGGAAATGGTCGCAGCCCGCCGACGCTTCCTCAACGCCGGTTTTTACCAGCCAATTGCCGCAGCGATGAGCCGGGCAACGCTAGCCGATTTACCGCCCCGCGCAACGCTCCGCTGCCTCGATGCCGGCTGCGGCGAGGGCTACTACCTGCGCCAGTTGGCAGCAGCGCCCGGGACACGACGAACACTGGCACTGCTTGGGCTGGACATCTCCAAGTGGGCAGTCCTCTCGGCAGCAAAACAGGATCGGAGGCCTAACTGGGTCGTCGGCAGCAACGCCAATCTGCCCATCCTGCCGGGCACGCTCGACCGCGTCCTGTGCATGTTCGGCTTCCCCGTCTATGCCGAATTTGCCCGCGTACTCAAGCCGGACGGGCAGTTGCTGCTGGTTGATGCCGGGCCGGATCACCTGCGCGAACTGCGCGAAATAATCTACCCCGCCGTAAAGCCGGAACGCGCTGCCAACGCGCAGACACCGGAAGGATTTTGCAGCCTGTCCAGCGAAATCATTCGCTACCCCTTGAGCCTCACCGGCACAGAGCAGATTACCGATCTGCTGGCCATGACACCGCACCTCTACCGCGCCAGCGCCGAAGGCCGTACAAAAGCGGCAGCGCTAACGGCGCTGTCGGTCACCGTGGACGTACGCCTGACGCGCTTTGGGCGGGACGCAGGATGTTGATTCATCATTGGCGGGCGAAGAAAGAAATGCCCAACGGGTAGCGGCTGGCGGACGGGTTTCGACCCA
>CAJAHZ010000180.1 GCA_903939665.1 uncultured Pseudomonadota bacterium
ATTTCCTCGATGCGCCGGTTTCCGGCGGCGAGGTCGGCGCGATTGCCGGCACCCTGTCGATCATGGTCGGCGGCAGCGAGGCGGCTTTTGCCAAGGTCAAACCGGCCTTTGAGTGCATGTGCAAGAACATCGTGCATGTCGGCGATTCGGGGGCCGGTCAGGTGGCCAAGGCGGCCAACCAGATCGTTACCGGCGTTGGCGTGCTGACGGTGGCTGAGGCGCTCAACTTCGCCGCGAAGAACGGGGTCGATCCGGCCAAGGTGCGCGAGGCGCTGCTTGGCGGCTTTGCCTACTCGAAGATTCTGGAAAACCACGGTCAGCGCATGCTCGACCGGAATTTCAAACCGGGCTTCAAGTCGTGGATGCACCAGAAAGACATGAATATTGTGATGCAAAGCGCGCATGAGTTGGGTTTGTGCCTGCCGGTCTCTGCGGCGACGGCGCAGATGTTCAATGCGATGGTTGGCGCCGGGCTCGGCGAGGAGGATTCGATTGCCGTGCTCAAGCTGCTTGAGCGCTTGTCGGGGGGCGAAGGCTGATGTCGGCCATGCGTTTGGGTTTCATCGGCCTGGGCGCTATGGGGCGGCCGATGGCGCTGCATCTGCTGCGTGCCGGGCATGAAGTGGCTGTCTGGGCGCGCCGCCCGCAGAGTGCGCTGCCGCTGCTCGATGCCGGCGCCGTGTGCTGTGCGACGCCGGCGGACGTGGCGCGGCGGGCGGAGATTGTTTTTACCGTGGTGACGAGCGGCGCCGATGTTGAGCAGGTGGCGCTTGGGGCGGATGGTCTGATTGAAGGTTTTGCGCCCGGTTCGATTCTCGTCGACATGAGCACCATCGCCCCCGGGACGGCATGCGCCATTGCACAAAGCCTGGCGGCACGCGCTGTCGACATGCTCGATGCGCCGGTATCCGGTGGTGAAACGGGCGCCATGGCTGCGGCGCTGGCGATCATGGTCGGCGGCAAGGCGACGGTGCTCGACCGCGTGCGTCCGCTTTTCGCGCTGCTCGGCAAGCGTGTCGTGCACGTCGGCGACAACGGTGCCGGGCAGGTGGCCAAGGCGTGCAATCAGATGATCATGGTCGGTTGCATCCAGGCGGTGGCCGAGGCGCTGCATCTGGCGCAAGCGGCCGGTGCCGAGCCGGCGAAGGTGCGGCAGGCGCTGGCCGGCGGTTCGGCCGGCAGTCGCGTGCTGGAGGTCTTTGGCGCGCGCATGGTCGACCGTGATTTTGCCGCCGGTGTCGAGGCGCGGCTGCACCACAAGGACTACGGCATCCTGATGGGCGAGGCCTGCCGTCTCGGTGTGCCGCTGCCCGTTTCCGGGCAGGTCTGGCAGCAGCTCAACGCGCTGATGGCGAAGGGCTGGGGGCGCGAGGATACTGCGGCACTGCTGAAGGTTCTGATGTAGATTGATGTCCGGGGTTTGTGCTTTTTTGCTTGGCTGGGCCAGTAATGCAGGCCATGCGTGAGAGGGGGGCGAAATGCAGCGATGGAAATTCTTGCTGGGGATGTTGAGTGCATTTTTTATCCTGATGGCCTTGCCGGGCTGCACGGCGCTCGACATGAAGAGCGGTGGCCGGCTGGGGAGCGCGGGGGATATTCAGGAACGCCTGTCTGCGGTAATTGCCCGTAATGGGTTTACCCACAGTTTGCGTAGCGAGCGCAGCGGTGGGGTGCATGTCGATTCCATCTATATCAGTGTCCCGCTCGACAGCCTCAAGCGCCGGCACTACAGCCTTGAAAACCTGATGCGGGATGTCGGCCAGATTTGTGCCCTGCCGGAATACGCGACATTACCGATTCACGTTGAATTTGCCGCCGGTGATGACGAAGACCGGCACTATCTGCAGGCATTGTTATTCAAGGAAGTCGATGGAAAGCGCAACGTCAGCATTACCGTCGAATCCGATTTTTTCAACGATATTCTGATTACCACCTCCCATTCCGTGAGCAAAGGTCGCTGATGTCTTCATGGCTGCGCGGAATGCTGCGTTGCGTTGCGTTGCGCTGCATTTGCGGTATCGTATGGGCTAAAGAATGCCTGCGCTGCATGGCTTTATCGTAGCTATGCGAACTTCAAGGAGAGACAAAGGCTCATGAAAATTCTTCTGGTTGATGATGCTCGCGCCATTTCTGCCGTGATGGCCGCACGGCTGAATGCTTTCGGGCACGAGGTCTGCCTTGCCGAGAACGGGCAGGTGGCGATCGACAAGTTTCGCGAATTCTCGCCCGATCTGGTGTTGATGGATATTGAAATGCCGGTCATGAACGGGTTTGAGGCAACCAACCGCATTCGTGCGCTGGAGGCGATCCAGATGGGGGCGTGGACGCCGATCATTTTTCTGACCGGTTCCGATACCACCGAAAATCTGGTGACGGCAATCGAGGCCGGTGGCGATGACCTGATTGCCAAAAACCTGCCGGAGCCGGTGCTTCATGCCAAGATGAAAGCGATGGCGCGGGTCGCCGCCCTGCGCCAGAACCTGTCGGCGGCCAACCGCAAGCTTGAGGAACTCGCCAGTTGCGACGGGCTGACCGGGCTGTGCAACCGCCGCTACATGGATCTGAAAACGGATGCCCTGTGGGCGGAGGCCTGCAGACGGGGCGACAGCTTCGCCATACTGATGATCGATATTGATAATTTCAAGAAGTACAACGACCACTATGGTCACCTGGCCGGGGATGACTGTTTGCGCAGCATCGCCTCGGCCATCGGCGCTGCGGTCGGCCAAAGCAACGACGCACAGGCCACCGCGCTGGCCTTTGCTGCCCGCTATGGCGGCGAGGAGTTTGCCGTGGTTATTCCCGGTGTCTCGCGACCGGCCTATGCGGTGCTGGCGAACAATATCGTGGCTGCTATTCACCAGTGCGCGTTGCCGCATGAAAAAAATGCCGCATGGGGTGTCGCCACGGCATCGCTCGGCGGCGCCTGTGTCGAACGGGCGGATGGTGTCCTTGCCACGCTTTTTCGTAAGGCCGACCAGCAGCTTTATCTGGCCAAGGAGAACGGCCGCAACCGCGCTGAACTAAGCGATGCTGCCGCGTAGGGTAGGCTGAATCGGCGCGGTCATCGTGTTGATCTATCTCCATTTTTGTAAAAATCAGAGATCAGGATGAACTCTTTCCAGAAGCGTACCGCGATTCGAATCGCTGCCGTCAGCATCATTCTGGCGGCTGTTGCCAGCCCTGCCTCCTGGCTGGTCGCGCGTGAAAAGGCAGAGGAGGGCATCGTTTCGCTTGCGATAGAGGAGTCGCGCCGACTGCTGGATCATTACAACGCGATCAATCTGAACGCCGCGGACGCTGCCGAGCACGCAAGCCTTGCGGCGAGGAGCATTTCCGGCGGCTTGTTTGATATTGCTGAAATTTATGGCAGCAACGGGCGAAAGCTTGCCGAGTCTCTCACCCGGGAGGGCGAGTCGGTCGAATCGTCTCTTCCCAAGCACGGCTTGCCGAACTACACCGTAGCGTCTTACGAGAGTGTCGAGCTTTCCGGGGGGCGCTGGGCCTTGCGGGTTTTCGTTCCGCTACGCGCGTCGGTTAACGATACGAATGGTGCGATTACGGGCTATTTCGAGGGCGTGCGCGTCGTGCCAACCTGGCAAAAGGAGCAAATCCTGGCGAGTTCGCTGAGCGTGGCGTTGATGGTCTGCCTGGCTTCCTTGCTTTGTGGCGGCGTGCTCTATCCTGTTGTTGTGCGTCTGTCGCAAGACAACGAACGCAAGACTCGCGAGGTGCTCGATTCTCACATTTCGATGATGGAAGCGCTTGGTCGAGCAATTGCCAAGCGGGATTCCGATACCGGTGCGCACAATTATCGAGTGGCGTGGATCGCTGCGCGCATCGCCGAAAAAACGGGCCTGAAGGGGGCTGCCATGCAGGCGCTGATCGCTGGCAGCTTCCTCCACGATGTGGGCAAAATCGGTATTCCCGACGCGATTCTGCTCAAGCCCGGCAAGCTCGATGAGGCCGAGTTTGTCATCATGCGCACGCACGTCGCTCAGGGCGAGGCGATTGTTACCGGCATGGGCTGGCTTGACGGGGCCAATGAAGTGGTTGCCGCCCATCATGAGAAGTGGAATGGCTCCGGTTATCCGCGCCAGTTGGTGGGTGAGGCGATACCGCTTGCCGCACGGATTTTCGCCGTGGCCGATGTCTTTGATGCGCTTTGTTCAAAACGACCCTATAAGGAGCCGATGGGTTTTGATGCGGCGATTTCGATTCTTGAAAAAGACACCGGGAGTCATTTTGATCCGTCGGTAATGGCGGTGTTTCGCCCGATGGCGTTGGAGATATTCAATCGCCTGGCCAACGGTTCTGAAAGCGATGCGCGTCAACTTCTGGAAGACCGGATAAGGCAGCATTTCGAGATGTGACCCGGGTCTTCAAATAGGCAGCGGTGGCGGCGACTTTTTCCTCCGCGCGTTGTCTATCTGCTGAACCGACCAACCCGGAGAGAATTTATGATCGACTGGCAAGAAATTCTGCGCCGCTCGCGGCAAGGCAACCCGAAGCCCCTGCGCGCCCTTGCCCGTAGTGCGGTCGAGTGGCGGGAAAGACTCAGCTCGACACAGTTCGAGGTGATGCGCCTGAAGTCGACTGAGCGCCCTTTCAGTTCGGCCATGTGCAGCCGTTTCGAACCCGGCCTTTATGCTTGCGCTGGTTGCGGCGAGGCGCTTTTCGACGCGCGCAGCAAGTTCGATTCGGGTACCGGTTGGCCCTCTTTTGCTCAGCCGGCGAGCGATGCCGCTGTCGCCTATGTCGGTGACGAAACGCACGGGATGGACCGTATTGAAGCCGTATGCAATAGTTGTCAGTCGCACCTTGGTCATGTTTTTCCCGACGGGCCGGGGCCGGAGGGTTTGCGCTATTGCATTAACGCGCTGGCGCTGAGCCGGGTCGAGCAGGCAGTTTTTGGCGGAGGTTGTTTCTGGTGCACGGAGGCGTTGTTTGTTCGGGTGCCCGGTGTTTTGCGCGTGCTCAGCGGCTACGCCGGCGGGCATACGGTCGATCCTGATTACGACCAGGTTTGCAGCGGACTGAGTGGGCATGCCGAGGTGGTCCAGATCAGTTTCGATCCGTCGGTCGTCGGCTATGCTGATCTGCTCGCAGTGCATCTGGGGTCGCATGACCCGACGACGCTGAATCGTCAGGGCGCCGATTGCGGCACGCAGTACCGCAGCGTGGTGCTGACGATCGGAGAGGCGCAGGAAGTGCTGGCCCGCGACGTGCTCGCCGCCATGGCGCAGGCGTTCGACGCGCCGATCGTGACGGAGGTCCGGTC
>CAJAHZ010000181.1 GCA_903939665.1 uncultured Pseudomonadota bacterium
AACTCTAAACTGACCTCCCTCGGTGATTCCTTTATTTCTGCGGTCCGCACTCGCTGCGGCGTTGGTCTTCTTGGCCACACCGCTGCTTGCTGCGGACGCTGCAGGCGAAAAGCCAAAGCTTGCCGCCCGCACGCAGGGACTCAACACCGACCTCGCGCTGACAACGCTCGATGAAAAGGCGGCTTTTGAGCGGTCGCAAGCGGCCATCGGCAAACCGGTCGGCGACTTTGTTCTGCTCGACCGCGAAGGTCGACCGGTGCAACTCGCACGCTATCGCGGCAAGCCCCTGCTGGTTAATTTCATCTATACGGCCTGCTTCCAGGTCTGCCCAACCACAACGCGCAACCTGCAAAAAGCAGTAGAAGACACGGTCAGCGTTCTTGGCGCAGATCGTTTCAACATCGTCAGCATCGGTTTCAACCAGCCGTTTGACTCCCCGCCAGCCCTCAAGAATTTTGCGGTGCAATACGGCATCCACCTTGCCAACTGGGAATTCCTGAGCCCGTCTGCCGCCATTCTCGACGACCTCACACGCAACTTCGGCTTCAGCTATGTCGCAACGGCAGCCGGATTCGACCACCTCAACCAGATCACCATGGTTGACGCGGAAGGGAAGATTTTCCGGCAGGTGTATGGCGAGAAATTTACCGCCGCTGACCTCGCCGAGCCGCTCAAGGCGATGATTGCCGGCGCACCCATTCCGCCGCAAACCAGCACCTTGAAAGAGATCATGGAGCGGGTCCGAATTCTCTGCTCGGTGTACGACCCCGTGACCGGGAGATACCGCACCAATTACGCTACGTATTTCATGATCGCCGGCTTCCTGACCTTTACAGGCTTCACGATCTTCCTCTGCGTCAACTTCTGGAAAAATCGTCGCCGGCACCCTGCCCCACCCGCCTGAGGCACCGAGAGCCCATTCGCGCTGCTGAGCCAAGCGGATTCCGAAGCGAAATGCGGGTCGATTTTTCTCGTTGGTTTAAAGCCAGCATCACCGGGACCGATGCAGTTACGCTGCTGAGAAACAATATCCGACTGTTTTTGTCGGAATTGATATGCGTCAAGCCGGCCACTCGTTCGAGTGTATATAATTATTCCATGATACTTTGCCCTGCCAATGTTTTTTTGGATATTCCAGGTGAGCTTGCACGGTTTTCTGCGGGACATCACGCGAACCCTGATTCAACGTATTGAAGAAGCGTTTGATACGTTCTTCGGGGGAGGCAACAATCCATTGCGCCATCTCGGCGCGATGGGATTGTATTTTCTGTGGATTGTCGTCGGCACCGGACTCTATCTTTTCACTGTCCTCGACATCAGCATTCATGGAGTCTACAACTCAATCGGCCACCAGTCCCGCGATCTGTGGTATTTCGGAGGCATCCTGCGTAGCCTGCACCGCTACGCATCAGATGCGTTCATTCTGGTCATGATGCTGCATATGCTCCGCGAATGGGCCTATGGTCGTTACTACGGCTTCCGTTTCTACTCCTGGATTACCGGCGTACCGCTGATCTGGCTCGTTTACGCATCGGGAATTGGTGGTTACTGGATCGTATGGGATCAACTGGCACAATTCTCCGCCATTTCAACAACCGAGTTGCTCGACTGGCTGCCGATCTTCAGTGAGCCGGCTGCACGCAACTTTCTCGCCCCCGACTCGATCAATGACCGTTTTTTCAGCATGCTGGTCTTCATCCACATCGGCGTGCCGCTGTTGCTCATCCTTGGCCTGTGGGCGCATGTCCACCGCATCAGCCGGGTTGACTATCTTCCGTCTCGCCGGCTGATGCTGGGCACGATGGCGACACTGCTTCTGCTTGCACTGATCAAGCCTGCGCTCAGCGATGCAGCCGCCAACCTGGCGCTGGCCCCGGTCGAGCTTCGCCTCGACTGGTTCATTCTATTCATTCATCCGCTGACCGACATCACCTCGCCCGCCCTTGTCTGGTCAATGCTGCTCGCCGCAACGGCCTTGCTGTTCCTTCTGCCGTTCCTGCCGCACCCCAAAGCTGAACCCGTGGCCGAGGTCGATGCGGCCAACTGCAACGGTTGCAGCCGCTGTCTGGCCGACTGCCCCTATGCAGCAATAACGATGGAGCCGCACCCAAACCGCCCGGGCTACAAGATTGCCGTGGTGGACCCCGACCTTTGCGCCAGTTGCGGCATCTGTGCCGGATCATGCCCTTCGTCCACGCCCTTCCGCCGCCAGGAAAAGCTGGTGACCGGCATCGACATGCCACAACAAGGCGTAAACGCCCTGCGCCAGCAACTCGAGACCCAACTGGCTCAGTTGAATCAAGGCACCCGCATCGTCGTTTTCGGCTGCGCGCGGGGTGCCGATATCAAGGCGCTGGCCGCGCCTGACACCGCCGTGATAAGCCTCATCTGCACTGGTATACTGCCCCCTTCGTTTGTTGAATACGCCCTGCGCGGCGGTGCCGATGGCGTGATGCTCACTGGCTGTCGCACTGGTGGCTGCGACTTTCGCCTCGGCGACCGATGGACCACGGAAAGGCTAAGCGGGCAACGCGAACCGCGCTTGCGCGGCAATGTGCCACTGACCCGGCTACAACTGGTTTTTGCTTCAGCCAACGACGACAAAATACTGGCTGAGGCCTTACAGGATTTCAGAACCCGACTCGAAACCCAAGCGGTTTCTGCCGACCCATTGCAACCTTACTTCCGGAGACCTTCTCATCATGCTTAAACCCGCCGCCGCGACAGTCGGCCAGGTGATCCTCTACGCCGCGTTTGCGGCCTTCGTAGGATATTTCGCCACCGCGCCCACCTACAAGCAAATCCCGGATGACGTGGCGCTGATCAAGCTTTCAATCAGCCACCTCGGTGATCGCGAGTGCCGCAAGCGTGATCCGGAAGAGCTGAAGAAACTGCCACCGAACATGCGCGCGCCAATGGATTGCCCACGCGGTCGCTCCGATATCAAACTGGAAGTGGATATCGACGGCCAGCCGGCTTTCCAGACCGTGATGCACCCCACCGGCCTGTACAAGGACGGCATCTCGACAGTCTATAAGCGCTTTGAAGTGAAGGCGGGCACACACCAGTTGTCGGTGAGAATGAATGACAATCTGGTCAAACCGGGCTTCAACTTTGTCAAGGAAGCAGAAGTCACGCTCAAACCGGCACAGGTCATGGTCATCGACTTCAACCCGGACAGGGGCGGTCTCTTTTTCAAATAACCCCCCGAGCCAACCGATAACAGACAGCAACATTCGTCTCTCCCTACTCTCCTGAGCGGACACCAACAATGGTCAAACTTCTCCAACAAATCATGCGCTGGTTTTTCATGCGTATTGAAAACATGTTCAACGTTGCCTTCGGCGACAAATTGAACCCTTTTTACCATCTGGGCACCATCAGCTTCTGGCAGTTCTGGCTACTGGCGGGCACCGGCATTTATCTCTACATCTTTGCCGACACCGGGATTGACCACGCCTTCAGTTCGGTCGAGCGCATCACGCACAACCAGTGGTGGGCTGGCGGCATCATGCGCAGCATTCACCGTTACGCAACCGACGGCATGATTCTTACGATGATGCTGCATCTGCTGCGGCACTTTGCCTATGATCGCTATCGCGGCTTCCGCGCCTTCTCCTGGCTGACCGGCGTTGCCCTGATCTGGCTGGTTTACATTGCCGGCATCAACGGCTTCATGCTGGTCTGGGACAAACTGGCGCAATTCGTCGTCATCGCCACCGCCGAGTGGTTCGACATCCTGCCGATGTTCAATGGTTCGCTGATCCGCAACTTCCTCTATGACGAAAGCGTTAACAGCCGGCTCTTTACGCTGCTCGCCTTCGTGCACCTCGGCGCGCCGCTGATCGTCGTCTTCATCATGTGGATTCACGTGCAGCGCGTACCGCGCGCCCACATCAACCCGCCGCGCTCGATCGCCATCGCCGTTACGCTGATGTTCATTGCGCTCGCGCTGGTCAAGCCCATCCTCAGCCAGGGCGGCAAAGCCGACATGTCGGTAGTGCCGACCAACATCGCTTTTGACTGGTTTGAATTGCCCGTGCTGGCGCTCGTCTATGTCACCAACCCCCTGCACCTGTGGTTCTGGGTGCTCGGGCTCACCGGACTGCTGTTTCTTACGCCCTGGCTGCCGCCCAAACGGCGCGGCACGGCCAAGGAACATGCCACGATCACCTTCCATCCGGACCATAAGGCGGTCACCGCCAGATTCGACGAAACACTGCTCGACGCCGGCCTGCGTCAGGACATCAACCTGCCCTACGAATGCCGCAACGGCGGCTGCGGCATGTGCAAATGCACTGTCCTGGCCGGCAAGGTCGATCCCGGCCTCTACCAACCCAACGCGCTGTCTGCAGAAGAACTCGCGCAAGGCAAGGTCTTGCTGTGTTGCGCAACAGCGCTTGATGACGTGGAAATCGAATATGAAGCCCTGGCAGCAGAAAAAGCTTTCAAGGAATACGACGCTCGCGTCGTCAAGCTGGAGAAACTCTCTTACGACGTCATGCGTGTCCTGCTCAAGCTGCCGGAAGGACAAAAGATCCCCTTCAAGGCCGGACAGTACGTCAATATCATTCTCGACGACGGCCAGCGACGCGCTTTCTCGTTTGCCAACCCGCCGCATGAGGCCGAGTTTGTCGAACTTCAGATTCGCCTGATGCAGGGTGGGCGTTTTACCACCCACGTGTTCGAACAAATGAAGAAAGGCGACAAAATCCGTTTCGAAGGCCCGATCGGCGACTTCTCATTGCGCGAATCGGAGCGGCCAATCGTCTTCGTGGCGGGCGCCACCGGCTTTGCCCCGGTCAAGAGCATGGTCGAAGATGCCTTCAAGCGTGGCCTGAAGCGCGAGATCCACCTCTACTGGGGCGTCAGACAGCTAAGGGACCTCTACCTGCCGGACCTGCCGCAGCAATGGGCACGCGAGCACGCCAACTTCCATTTCATCCCGGTGCTCTCGGAACCGGCACCGGAAGATGCCTGGACAGGTCGCACCGGGCTGGTTCACGAAGCCATTCTGGAAGACTTCCCAGAACTCAAGGGTCACGAAATCTACGCCTGCGGCTCGGTGCGCATGGTCGAAGCAATCTTCCCCTTCCTGAAGAGCCATGGGGCAGAAGACGGGGCGTGCTTCTCCGACGCTTTCACCATCTCGGCCCGCTCAATGGTCATTCAGCCGAGCTGAAAACCGCCTGTTTTCCGGGCACAAAAAAGCCGCCTCGCAGTGTATCGCGAGGCGGCTTTTTTACAGCCTCTACTGCGCGAGTAGTCGCCGCAGAACGGGCTCAAGCGATGCCTCATCCTGGCGGCCCAGATGGGTTGTTTCGATGCGGCCGTCACGACCAATCACCACCGTATAAGGAAGCCCTTTCACCTGCAGGCCCGGCGTTGATCCGGCAGACCCCGCCACCAGCAAAGGATAGGAAACCGGCGTTGTCTTGGCAAACACCTGCATGTTCTCGACTTCGTCGAGTCCGATGCCGACAAACTGCACGCCCCACGAAGCGTAGTGACTGTTCAGGCGCGAAAACGCCGGCATTTCTTCAACACATGGCTTGCACCAGCTGGCCCAGTAATTGACGACCAGCACCTTGCCGCGCCATTGGGCGACTGACTGCAAGCGCCCGTCAAGATCGGGCAGGCTCAATGCCAAAATCGCCTTGGCATCCGCCTGGGCCGCCTCCGGCGTCAGCTGCTGAGAAGAAATCAAGCCCGGCGGGAGGCTGCCAGGATTCTGGCTGGCATGATCATAAAGGCGATAGGCCAGCAGACTGATCGTCACCAAAGATCCAATACCGGCCACGATGGCCACACGCAGGGCGGTCTCCGGTTTCATGGTGCTTTACGTGACGACATGGCCTTCAGGCAGACCAGCACAAACATCAGGCCGCCGATCACGGCAATCAATCCCCCCAGCCCCATCATTCCCATGCCCATTTTCTGCGGCAGGGTGACCAGGGCCTGCTCGGCTCCGGCCACCTTGCGCTGCACGCCATAACCGCCCGACCAGGCCAGACCAAGCACATGAATCAACTGACCGGCACCATAAACGTAAGGTTGCCAGACCGCCATGCGGCCTTCAGCCTTGCCGAAACCCAGCGTCGGCAGCAGCACATAAGCCAAGCCCATGAAGGACAGCGTAACGCCGACCGTCGAGCCATGGTAGTGCGCGGGAATGACGACATTGGCGCCCTGAATCATGTAACCCAGCACGCCACCCAGCGCGAATAGCGTAAATGAAGCAATAAAAGCGGATTTTGCCGGATCGGCAGGCGCCCGGCGCACACCCCACAGCGACAGGGCCCCCGCAAAAATCAGCGGCCCCATGTACGGGTGTCCCCACTTCATCAGTTTGGCGAACAACTCCATATGCGGCAGAGAGCCGGGCGGGACCGTCAGATAAATCAGCGGCACCGCCAGCAACGGCAGGGATGCCACCAAAAACAGCGCGGCCAGCGCACGCGGCGAAGCAACCAAAGGCTTGCCGAGATGCATGGCGATCCATAGCCAGGCCACCACCATCAGAATGGCATGCTGGAACTGCAGAACGTGGCCGCCACCCCAGAACAAGACCTCGTAATAGATTTTCTCCTCGATCCGGGGCACCATCCACCAGGACCAGAAGAATGCACCCAGCGCAAAAAAAGCAGCCAGCGCGCCAAAAAACGCACCCAGACGTAGCGGCTCGCCAAAGAGGCGTTGCGGCCAGGTGGTCAGCAAGGCGCGTAGCACGGCGAGGCTGAAGCCAGCGCCGCAAATCCATAGTGCCGAGAAGAACAACGGCTGCTGCAAGACCGGTATGTAATTATTGAGAATGGGCTCGGCGCCGGGAAAGAACGGGGAAACGGTCATCACCACCGTACCCAGCGCAGCCAGCCCGAAACCGCTCCAGCCCATCCAGGCCAGCCCGCCACTGCCCACGGCGCTCCAGATCACCGCAGCAAAGGCCATGAACCAGACAGCCACCGAGAGGTCCACATGCACCACCAGCGCAGCGCGGAAAAACTCTCTCAGCGGGAAAACGTCCTGGATACCCGGCGTGCGTGACAGCACCAGCAGCATGGCCAGCAAGCCGGAACCGATCAAGGCCATCACGCCCAACCACAACCAGGCACGAGCGAGCGCAATAGGCGTTCCTGAAGAAACCGTAACGACTTGCGAATTCAGACTGGCCACACTTGCCTCGCGCAAAAACGGGCAAGTATAAAGCCAGGCGAGGTGATACGCCAGCGTGCGACAGCACATTCCAGTCGGTCAAATAATGCGAAGAGGTATACTGGCTGAAATTCCGCCACGCTGTGCGGCTAGGGGAGATGCGCTTGGTGATTGCAGACAAAAAGCACCACGAAGGACTGATGGCGGTGTTGCGCAGCAGCTTCGTTTTTGGCGTGCTTGAACCGGCGGTGCTTGATGATCTCGCTGAAGCGCTTGAGATCGAAACTGTCGAGGGCGGCAATCTGATACTGCGCGAGGGCGACGCCGCCGACAGCATGTTAATCGT
>CAJAHZ010000182.1 GCA_903939665.1 uncultured Pseudomonadota bacterium
CCATCAAATCGATATCACTCAATGCCGTATCAGTGCCTTTGGCGACAGAACCGTACACAAACGCAACCTGGATACGGCCAGCAACATCAGCCAGCGCTGCACGCAACACGTCAGCCATACCCACGGACTTAAGCACAATCCCCCGTAATTCGGCAAAAATTGGAGACGACGGATTGGCCTGGTAGTGCTTCTGGTTGCCAATGGGCGTAACCGTTACGAGCTCGGCAGAAACCAGTTTTTCAAGCTCTCGCTGCAGGGCGCCGCGCCCCGCATTTGTCAGTCGCTGCAACTCGTTTCCGAAAAATGACCGATCTGCTTGCCCGAACAAAAGCCCCAGCACGCGCCGCTGGAGGCCAGAGAAAAGTGCATCGGCAAAAGCTGTCTTATTCATCCCCATATCGAGGATTATAGCGCCCTTTTTGGGGATGAAAAGACTTGCCGAAGCATTGCTCGCCGATCGGCCATCTAAATCTTGCTGCAGGGTGCCGCGCGCCGCATCTGTCAGCCCGATAGGAGTGCTCAGCGCCGGGCGACGCGACGAAAGAAGGCGCGGCGGGAAGGATCAGGTTGGTCGGCATCGGCAACGGAGGATACCGGCGACGCTTCTTCGACCACGGGCGGTGCGGTAAACAATGCTTCAAGCGCGGCTTCCGCAGTCGCCCGCGCTATGTCCTGCGAGTCGAACTGACTGACCTGGGTAATCAACGCACAATACTGGTAAGCAGGGATTTCAGCCGAGGCATCGTCGTCGGCAATGAACTCCAGTTCGCCTGCCGGGAAGGCGATATTGCAGCGCTCGCCGGAAGGGCGGTCGGACCATAGCTCGCCACCGCCGGGCAAGACGAAGAGGTTGAGAAACCACGGGGTGATGACCGCACCGACCCAATCGCCTTTCCAGTGACGAAAACCGACAACCTCAACCGACAAGGCGCGATTGACCCAAGGCATGTCGTGCATGCTCGTTTCCCAGATGCGGCGGTACATGGCCTCCAGGCGAGGCGCCGGATCTTCGGCGATGGCGCCGGCGGGCGGTGGCTGCGGCGCCTGATACGCCGGCGTGCGAATGCGTTTATTCATTGATTAGTATTCAGTCAACGAGAAAGAGCGAACCACCAAGACACCAAGTTCACCAAGGCACACCAAGTTAACGCCTGGTTTAGCCCAGAGGGCTTTCCATCTTGGTGAAACTTTGTGAACTTGGTGTCTTGGTGGTGATGATTTTTCGTCGCCTTTCAACATGACTGACTGCTAATCATCACGGCTGTGCAGATCGGCGAAGTGCCGTGTCGGATCGTAATCGCCGTCGAGTGACGCGGAAAGCGCGGCCAATGCATCCTCGATCAGCGCGCGCTCATCGTCGTCAATCACTTCCTTGGCCAAACCGAGGGAAGCAAGAATCCAGGTACCCACCGGCTGCTGACCGATCAGCATCATGTTCACGCGCTCGCGCCGAATTGCATCACCTTGCGGACGCTCGACGATGGCAAAATCGCCGTTCTCGCCTTCGATGGCGACGATCTGCATCGGAATCGACAGGCACATCAGGCAGCCTGCGCCGCACGAGCCGGCGCGACAATGTCGAGCATGGCCAGTTCGTCGATCACCATGCGCATCAGCTCCGGCATTTTCGCTTCAACCTCGGGCGTCAGTTCCATGCCAAGTGCCAGCGATACCGGCTGAATGCCGAGAATGGTCGTGTATTTCGGCGCCTTGCCGACCAGTTCGAGGGTCGCCAGCACATCGGACAGGCCGATCTGGTGCGGCGACAACTTGGTCTTGAAGAACACCGGCACCGCATCACCCGCCAGGCGGATTGGCGTTGCCGGCGCCTTGCCGCCGCGAATCGCGTCGACCATGATCAGGGCGTCGAGATCTTCAAGATCTTCCAGCATCTCCATGCCACAAGTGCCACCGTCGATAATCTCGACTTCCGGCGGCAAACAGTAGGCCAACGGCAGCCGCTCGATCACACGAACGCCCACCCCTTCATCGCTCAGCAAGATATTGCCGGCGCCCAGCACCACGATACGCATTGATTTCCCCGATCCAGACAAGAAGAAGGCGCAAGGATTATATCCTTGCGCCCCATCAGCAAACTGCATATTGCCGGATCAAACGGCCGTTACCTTGACCACTTCCTTGTGCTCTTCATCGACGATATGCACCGCGCAGGCGAGGCAAGGGTCGAAGGAATGCACCGTACGCAGTACTTCAAGCGGCTGATCCGGCACCGCGACCGGCGTGCCCACCAGACAGGCTTCATACGCACCCGGCTCGTCCTTCTCGTTACGCGGCGCGGCATTCCAGGTGGTCGGCACGACGCACTGATAGTTCTTGATCTTGCCATCGTTGATCACCACCCAGTGCGAGAGCAGACCGCGCGGTGCTTCATGAACGCCCACGCCGCTGATTTCGCCCTTCGGGAACACCGGCTTGTTGAAGGTCTTGAGGTCGCCCTTGGCCATGTTGGCGAGCAACAGATCCCACTGCTTGGTCAGCTCATCGACCTGCACGGCGCAGGAAACGGCACGCGCCGCGTGGCGACCGATGGTCGAGTGCAGCGCACCGAGGCCAACCTTGGTCTTCGCCACCGCCGACACCAAGTCAAGCGCCTTGGTGGCGTAGTCGATGGTTGGCTGATGCTTGGCGGCAACCATTGCCAGCACACGCGGCAACGGGCCCACCTGCATCGGCTTGCCGTAGAAGGTCGGCGACTTCAGCCACGAATACTTGCCATCGTCCTGGAAGTCGGTGTATTGCGGCTTCGTCTCGCCCTTGTAGGGATGCAGCGGGCCCTTGCCGCCTTCGTACCACGAGTGCTTGACCGACTCGGCAACGCCATCGGTGAAATACTTGTCGTCGTGCGTCTTGATTTCCTTGAACGTTGCCAGGTCGCCGTTGGCGATATGGCCACCGGGCAATGCGAAAACAGTCCCTTTGCCATCGAGCGGAATATCCGGGATCGAGATGTAATCGGTAATACCACGACCGACGGCTGTCCAGTCCGGGTAAAAACCGCCAACCACGGCGACATCGACCAGATAGACGTTCTTGATGAAATCATCGAGCTTGACGATCCATTCCTTGACGGCAAGCAGGCGTTCAACCGTCAGCACCGACTGCGAATCGGTCGCCAGCGCGTTGGCCACGCCACCGACAGCGACGTTCTGGATGTGCGGCGACTTGGAACCGAGCACGGCAACAATCTTGTTGGCATAACGCTGAACTTCCAGCGCCTGCAGATAATGCGCGGTGGCGATCAGGTTCACTTCGGGCGGCAGTTTCATTGCCGGGTGGCCCCAATAGCCGTTGGTGAAGATGCCGAGCTGGCCGGTGCCGACAAAACCTGACAGGCGATCCTTGACCTTGGTGAACTCGGCCTTGCTGTTGCCGGACCAGTTTGAAAGGCTTTCGGCGAGGCTCGCCGCCTTGCCCGGATCAGCCTTCAGCGCGCTGGTGACATCAACCCAGTCAAGTGCCGAGAGGTGGTAAAAATGCACGATATGGTCGTGAATGGCGTGCGCCAGAATGATCAGGTTGCGGATGTACTGGGCATTGACCGGGATTTCCAGATGCAGCGCGTTTTCAACGGCACGCACCGAGGCAATTGCATGCACCGTGGTGCAAACGCCGCAGATACGCTGGGTAATCGCCCAGGCATCGCGCGGATCGCGGCCGATAAGGATGTTTTCGACGCCGCGCCACATCTGGCCCGAAGCCCAGGCTTTGGTGACCTTGCCGCCGTCAACTTCGACGTCAACACGCAGGTGGCCTTCAATTCGGGTGACCGGATCAATCGTAACTCTTTTGGACATTTTTTATCTCCTGAAACCTGGGTTAGCTGCGTGCGCTGTAAGCATGCGCCTCTTCACGCGGCAGAACCGGGAAGCGACGGGTGATGATGATGTAGCCGATGACTTCGATCGCGAACATGCCGAGGGTAACCAGCAGTTCCGGCACCGACGGGAAGTAGCTCCAGCCCGGCCCTGTGTCGTAGCCGATCAGGAAACCGTTGATGCGCAGGAAGACGCCCCCGAGCATGATCGCAATGCCGGCGATGAACAGCCGTGCCGGATTGTTGCGCGCTTCGGCGCTACCGATGAGCAGGAAGGGCGCAACAAAGCAGAGGTTCTCGATCCAGAACGAGAGCGCGACGACCGTTGGTTTGAAGGCTTCTCCGAGCGCGCCGCGCCAAACGATGTCGCCAAAGCGGACGACAAGATAGACCGCCAGTACGCCGAGCATGATTTTCGCCATCGGATTGAGCAGATGGGTTTCGATCTGCCGGCGGTATCCCGACGCAGCGATGCACGACTCAAAGAGCACCACCCCGTAGCCGATGGCAATGGCCGTCAGCAGGTAGATGAGCGGCAAGAACTGCGTTTGCCACAGCGGATTGATCTGCGTACCCATCACCACCAGCAGCGTGCCAAGTGAAGACTGGTGCATCATCGGCAGGACGGTGCCGAGCGCAACAAGGAAGAACAGCACCTTGTTCAGCTTGCGCTTGGCGTCTTTCATGCCCCACTTCTCGAAGAAGACCGGCGAGAACTCAAGCCACATGACAACGATGTAGGCTGAGATACATACCGCCACTTCGAACATCACCGAGTTGGGGTTGGCGTAGCCCGGCGAAAAAATGTGCCAGAAGTTCCACCAGCGACCGAGGTCGAAGAGGACGCCGATACCGGCCAGCGTATAGCCGAACAGGCTGGCAAGCAGCGCCGGGCGAACCAGCGGGTGGTATTCGCCCTTGTTGAAGATATACACCAGCATGGCAACCGAGAAGCCGCCGCAGGCGAAGGCCGAACCGATCACGACATCGACGACCACCCAGATGCCGAAGGGGTAGCCATCATTGAGGTTGGTAACCGCACCGAGACCGAAGATGAGACGCACGATGAGTACGGCGACCATCACGGCGATCAGCACACCGCTGACCGTCGTCGCGGCATTCATCAGGCTGCCGCCCACCGGTGCCGGCGCAGCGTGTTGCACGGATTTTCCGGCCATGATTACTTCTCCCCTTTCTGTTCGTCAGCATCATCGTCGTGGACGTTGCGCTTGGCGATGAAGGTCATCGCACCGAGCACGGCAAACGGCATGATCAGGCCACCGTAGAGCGCATGCTGGATGTTTTCAGAATGCGCTGCCGCCGCCTCAGGAGGCAGGTTCG
>CAJAHZ010000183.1 GCA_903939665.1 uncultured Pseudomonadota bacterium
CGAACGCGAACGCTTGGCGACCAGGACGGGGCGGCGGCTCGCCGTGGCGCTCAAACTGCCGCTTGGCGAGATGGGTGAGCAGCGTCGGGGGCGTCTCGCGGCGATCGCAGCGACCGGACTGGATGCGCTAGTTGCCGTTTTGCCGGAAGGCGGCGAGCGCCTGCTGGCGCTTCGCGAGGCCGTCTCCGTCGGTCAGGGCAAAACGCTGGTGATCGCCGTTGGCGGCATCCGGACAGCGGAAGATGTGCGGGCAGTTCTGGCGGCTGGTGCGGTGGGTGTTCAGGTGCACAGCGCGTTTGTCGAGCGTGGTGTCGATTGTCTGCCCCCTTTGTTCGAGGGGCTGTCAGCGGCGACCAGCCGGATGCCGGCAACGCCAGTGATTTCAGAAGCGCCCTGAACCTTGCTCAGTTCAGGGCGCGATCTTTTTCAGCCGTCGATCGTCAGGTAGACGAGCGTCTGATTCAGCAACTGATAGGCAATTTCACCAAACGTGATCGGGCCCATAACCTTGCCGGTTTTCTTGCCCTCAAGTTCGCAATACAGATAGTTGAGGATGCAGTTGCAGGAAAAGGATAGCTCGGTCGTTTGCGGCAGAGCGGCCTTGAAGGATGTGACGTAATCGCCAACCGGCGCGGCGATCCGGTAGGTCAGCCCCGGGAAAACCGGCGCGTAAAAATCGACCCGTTTTTCGGCTGTTATATTTCCCTTGAAGCTGACATTAACCATGGCGCCGGAGTAATCGGCGACCAGCGGCAGGCGCGTGTCGATTCCCTTCTGGACCAGGTAGTCGGAAAAATTGGTCGCATTGCCGTTGACGAAGCATTCGCTGACGCTGAAGCCGGTCTCCTTGAAATAGATATCGTCGCCTTGGCCCTGAGTGAAGAGGTTGACGATATCGATCTGGGCGTATTTCGATTCCGGCAAGGGCACATCCATGACCACGGCCATCTGGTCCGAAAACTGCCCGGTCTGGCCGTGAACCACTTTCGGCGTCACCTTCCCGAGATCGTCGAGGTGGATGCCGGCCACCCAGCCGATCAGCGGTTTCATGTACATCTCTTCGTAATTTGGCGCATTGCGCGCGAAACTCGAATGAACCTCGCTGAAGCCGGGAACAATGATCAGGCTGTAGCCATTCTCAGGCGCGTTCCTGCATATCTTCGGCAGCGTGGCTGTGCTGTAGAAACGAATCAGCGGCGATTCGTCAAAAATAGTCACCTGATTGACGTACACCAATTCGCGCGTGACCACGCCGCCTTGCTCGGCCATGAAATAGGGAATCGTTCCGCCGATCCAGTTGCCCGTGGGCAATTGTTTCAACGCCTGCTCGTCCCCTGCGATTGAGAGATATTTCCCGCCATGAATCAGTTCTGCAGCCTCGCCGACTGTCATCAGTCCTTCTTTGGTCGCCACTTTATGCTCCATGATTAGTTACCAACACTGGCAAGTTGCGTCAATTCATGTTTGAGTCGCGGTTCGTTTCGCTCAAAATAACGCTGAATTTCGTAAATTTTGAGCATGCGAACCTCGTTGTCATCTATGACACGCATCTGCTCACGCAGTTTCGTTAAAAGCAGTTTCAAGCTCAAGAAGCGAATGTCGATGTTTACCGAACCATCGAGCAATCGTTCCCAGATCGGGTCTGTGGTATCGGGTACGCCATCGTTCGGAGCGCCAGCTGGCCTTGCTGTCGGCTCGGCCGACGCGCTGGGTGGCGGTGCTGCGGCAAGTCTCGTCTTTCCGCTGTCAAGGTTGTATTTCAGCTTCCACAGGTCGGTCAGCGAAATGTCGAGGACGGAACAGATGGCTTGCAGGTTGACGCCGTGCATCAGAAGCGCTGCGATCTGCCGGGACAGGGCGTGGGTAAACGGCATGCCCTTTTCCCCTGACCACGGGCAATCCGTGGGGAGTTGTCCGGGCGATACGGCGAGGTGCACGAAACAGCGCCGGCTGCCGATATTGACGTGGCGCCAGACGTGTTTTTCAGTTGCTGCTGATGAGGTTTTTCCTCGTGAAAACCAGCCCCCTTTTCCTGAAGGTTCAGTGATGCTGACGTCGAACTGGCGCCGAGCCGCGTCGTAGGACGCGTCAACGATCTGCCAGCGCTCATCGATTTCCAATCCGATATGAAGCAACTCCGTAGTCTTCACTTGCTCTCCTCCGACATTGTGGTAAAAACGCTTCCCTCTTTGTTTTATCCACAAAGTTCTTGTAACGGGATAGCGCGTACTTTGGTAACCATACAGCAGCAATTTTCGAACCACA
>CAJAHZ010000184.1 GCA_903939665.1 uncultured Pseudomonadota bacterium
AAAAGGCCCCGTGCTCAATGGCAGGGGCCTTTATTTGAGTCGCGGAAAATCAGCCGGCGAAATTCTTCTCTGCGAATGACCAGTTGGCGAGGCTGCCAAGCACGGTTTCGACAAATTTCGGGCGCATGTTACGGTAGTCGATGTAGTAGGCGTGTTCCCACACGTCGACGCAGAACAGGGCCTTGTCACCGGTGGTCAGCGGGGTACCGGCGGCGCCCATGTTGACGATGTCGACCGAGCCGTCAGCCTTTTTCACCAGCCACGTCCAGCCCGAGCCGAAGTTGCCGACGGCGGAGGTTTGGAAGGCTTTCTTGAATTCGTCGAAAGAGCCCCATTTGGTGTCGATGGCGGCTGCCAGCGCGCCGTTGGGTGTGCCGCCACCATTGGGTTTCAGGCAGTTCCAGAAGAAACTGTGGTTCCAGACCTGAGCTGCGTTGTTGTAAATGCCGCCAGCCGGCGCTTTTTTAACGATGGCTTCGAGATCGAGATTTTCAAACTCGGTACCCTTGATCAGGTTGTTCAGGTTGGTCACGTAGGCCTGATGGTGTTTTGCGTAATGGTATTCGAAGGTCTCCTTCGACATGTGCGGCGCGAGGGCGTCCATGGCGTAGGGGAGTTGCGGCAGTTGGTGTTCCATCTTGTTTCTCCTGGCAGGGTTTTGAGCGAGTTGTTGAGTTATTGATTCTGATTGGATCCGACCGCTGAATCCACGGGGTTTATGCAGAGCCTATGCTGTCGTCCTTGATGATTGTTTTTACTGTTGCGTCAAGGCGGCCACGGTGCAGGTGGACAGCAATACTGCTGTTAGGTTCCAGCGATGTGCTGTCGCGAACAATTTTCCCCTGCGCATCGGTTACGACGCTGTAGCCGCGTGCGAGTACCGCCTTCGGGTTGAGGTGGGCGAGGCTGGCTTCCAGGCGGGCAAGATCGGCTGATTTTTCGTGCAGGGTCTTCTGCCATTCGCTACGCAGTTTTGGTGCCAAAGCGTCCACGCGGCGGGTGAGGCGGGTGGTGTCGGGGCGAGCCAGCAGCAGACGGCGGGTGAGACCAGCCAGTGCGTTACGACCGCGTGTGCTGGTTTGCGCGAGGCCGGCGTTGAGGCGGCGCTGCAGGTTGATGAGGTTTTCGCGCTGCTGGGCGAGGCGTTGCGCCGGATGTTGCAGGCGTGCTGCCAGCCAGTCGAGTTGCTGTCCGCGCTGCTGGAGTCGCTGTTCGATATTACGACGCAGCGTCAACTGGAGGTCGGCGAGGCGTGCCCGTAGTGCAGCCTGCTCCGGTGCAGCGAGTTCGGCAGCGGCGGTCGGCGTTGGCGCGCGTTGGTCGGCGGCAAAGTCGGCAATGGTAAAGTCGGTCTCATGGCCGATGCCGCTGATGACCGGGATGTGGCAGGCGTGGATGGCGCGTGCGACGCCCTCGTCATTGAAGGCCCAGAGGTCTTCAATGCTGCCACCGCCCCGGCAGACGATGAGCACATCGCACTCTTTGCGTTGATCTGCGTTGCTGATGGCGCTGGCGATCTGCGCAGCGGCGCCATCGCCCTGCACCGGTGTGGGGTAGAGCACGATGGCGACCTGTGGCGCTCGGCGGCTGAGGGTGCTCAGTACGTCGCGCAGCGCCGCCGCCTGCAGCGAGGTAACGATGCCGATGCGGCGCGGGAAGGTGGGGAGAGGCCGTTTGGCCGTGCTGTCGAAGATTCCTTCGCGCTCAAGTTTTTCCTTGAGCCTCAGAAACTCTTCGTAAAGATTGCCGACGCCCGCCCGCCGCGCCGCTTCGACATTCAACTGAAAATCGCCACGCGCCTCATAAAGTGTCACCAGAACGCGTGCTTCGATGTGCTGGCCGTTTTCCAGGCGCCAGCCGAGGATTTGCGCACGGTTGCGAAACATGACGCAGCGCACCTGGGCGGCAGCATCCTTGAGCGAAAAATAGACGTGACCCGAGGTGGCGTAGGTCAGATTCGAAACCTCGCCGGAAACCCAGCATAACGGGAAGGACGTTTCGAGCCGTTCGCGGGCAAGCCGGTTGAGCATCGAAACGGGAATGACGGAGGCCGGCAGGGCGAGGTTTGCCGCGGAGAAGATGCTTTCTGACATGCGCCAATTCTACAGGTATGTCAAATCATGCACACCCTGCGGGCATCTCGGTGCGTCAGTCGGCTGAAGTCCTTGTGCTGTCAGGCGGTTGTTTTCAATGTGTTGATTTGTAAGGTGTTTATTTTCCGCCTCGTTTTCTGGCAAAGTAGGAAAAAGCCTTGTGCGAGCGGGACTTAGAAACATCTCGGAGAGGTAATCCACAAAGTTATCCACAGATTTTGTGGATAAACTTTTCTACTTGAGCGCTTGGGGGCTTGCCGCTGGGGCCAGCACAGGCTAAAGTTCTCGGCTGTAAAAAAATATTTAGGGAGATAGTGTGTTTTCAATTATTCAGGCTGCCGGTTGGCCGATTTGGCCGTTGTTACTTGCGTCGATTATTGCCGTCGCCTTGATCATTGAACGGCTGGTTGCGCTGCGTCGCGCCAAGGTGGTTCCGAGCGGTCTGTTGCAGCGGGTGGTCGCCGAATACCGGCAGAGCGGTGCCAGCGATGTGATGATCGCAAATCTTGAGGCGCAATCGCCGCTTGGCCGCGTGTTGGCGGCTGGCTTGCGCAATGTGGGCAGCTCGCGCGAGATCATGAAGGAGGCGATCGAGGAGACTGGCAGCGTCGTCTCGCACGATCTTGAGCGCTATCTGACAACCCTGGGCACGATCGCTTCGATCAGCCCGCTGATGGGCCTGTTCGGCACGGTGGTTGGCATGATCGAGATTTTCGGGTCGCAGGCGCCGACCGGTACCAATCCGATGCAGCTCGCACACGGTATCTCGGTGGCGCTCTACAACACGGGTTTTGGCCTCATTATCGCCATTCCCGGCATGATTTTCTGGCGCCATTTCCGGGCGCTGGTCGATAGTTTCGTGGTCGAAATGCAGCAGCAGGCCGTGCGTCTGGTTGAGGTTCTGCACGGCGAGCGCAAGGCTTGAGGGGCGGGCGATGAATTTTCAACGCGGTCGCAGCCACGACGCACCCGAGATCAATCTGATCCCGCTGATCGATGTGCTGCTGGTGATCATCATCTTCCTGATGCTGACCACCACTTACGCCAAGAACTCCGGTCTGGAGATCAACCTGCCGACGGCCGATGCCAGCAAGCAGGCCGAGGCGCCCAACGAGATCAGTGTTGCGGTGACGGCGACCGGGCAGGTGTTGGTCAATAAGGCGCCGCTGGCCAATGCCGATGTGGCTGCGATCAGCGAAGCACTGCGCCGTGCCGCCGGCAGCGGCAAGGATCCGGTCATCGTCATCAACGCCGACGCCAAGGCGACGCATCAGAGCGTCGTCGATATCATGCAGGCGGCGCAGGCTGCCGGGTATCCACACATCTCCTTCGCCACTCAATCTCCGCGCTGATGGCTGACGCCGGCATTCTCCGGCGTTTGCCCGACTTGTGGTATCGGCGGCAACTGGCAATCGAACTTCTGCCGTTGCTGCCCCTTTCCTGGTTGTTCTCGCTGCTGACATCGTTGCGTCGCACGCTGTTTCGTTGCGGTGCACTGCGCTCGTATTGCCTGCCGGTGCCAGCGATTGTGGTCGGCAATCTGACCGTTGGTGGCAGTGGCAAGACGCCGCTTGTACTTTGGTTGATTGATCGTTTGCGCGAACAGGGCTGGCGACCGGGGGTAATCAGTCGGGGCTATGGCGGGGCGGTGAGCGGCGCATGTTCTGTTTCGAGCACCTCCATTTCTGCCGAGGTAGGGGATGAGCCCCTGCTTTTGGCGCGTCGTGGCGGCGTGCCGGTGTTCGTCGGGCGCGACCGCGTTGCCGCCGGGCGAGCCTTGCTTGCGGCGCACCCGGAGTGCAATGTGATCATTTCCGATGATGGCCTGCAGCACTATCGGCTGCAGCGCTCGGTCGAGTTGGCGGTGTTTGATGCGCGTGGTGCCGGTAACGCGCGTCTGCTGCCGGCCGGCCCGTTGCGTGAGCCGCTGCGGCGCCTTGCCGGCGTGACCGCCGTGGTTTGGAACGGTCGGTCTGAAACGCAGGCGGCGAGGGCTGCGCAAGGGTTGCCGCAGTTCGCCATGCAACTGGTCGGTCGCCGTTTTGTTTCCTTGCGCGATGGGCAACGCTTCTGTACGACCGATTCCTTGCGCGGCAAGCGGCTTTACGCGATTGCCGGTATCGGCGACCCGGCACGCTTCTTTTCGCAGCTTGCGGCGCTTGGCCTTGAATTTGAGGCGCATCCTTTCGCTGACCATCATCGCTATAGCGCGGCTGACCTTGCTTTTGCGCGTGACGGCGTGCTGCTGATGACCGAGAAAGATGCGGTAAAATGTGCCGCAATCACGCTAGGCGAGGCGTGGGTGTTACCGGTCGAGGCGGAAATCAACGCAGCGACGGATCATGCCGGCCTGCTCGAAACAATTCTGGAGAAAATAAATGGACGCACGCTTGCTTGATATCCTGGTCTGCCCGATCTGCAAGGCCAACCTCGAATACCGCAAAACTGAGTCAGAACTGGTCTGCAAGCCATGCAAATTGGCCTTCCCGGTGCGTGACGACATCCCGATCATGCTCGAAGACGAAGCGCGGCAGCTCAAGGTGGATGAGGCTTAAAAGCTTGTGAAAAAGTCAAAATCTCACCGCAAAGGCGGTGAATTCTTTTGTTCTCTTGCCGCCGCTGAATTGCTGGAATTGTCATGAAATTCAAGGTCGTTATCCCCGCCCGCTACGCTTCAACGCGCTTGCCGGCCAAGCCGCTGCTTGATCTGGGCGGCAAGCCGATGGTTGTGCGGGTGGCCGAACGGGCGCTGCTTTCAGGCGCCGAAGAGGTCTGGGTGGCAACCGATCACGCAGAGGTCAAGGCGGCTGCCGAGTCGCACGGCCTGTCCGTGCTGCTGACGCGTGCCGATCATCCGAGCGGCACCGATCGTCTGGCTGAGATTGTCGAGCAGCGTGGCTGGAGCGACGATACGATTGTCGTTAACGTACAGGGCGACGAGCCGCTGATTGACCCGCTCTTGATTGCGCAGACGGCGCGCCAGTTGGCCGATAGTGGCGCCGACATCGCTACCGTGGCGCACCCGATCGGCGATGCGGCCGATTTTTTCAATCCGAATATCGTCAAGGTGGTGTGCACCGAAGCCGGCGATGCGCTCTATTTCTCGCGGGCACCGATCCCCTACGCGCGTGATCACTTTGCCCATGAGGCGGGGGGTGAGACTTTGCCTGCCGGGCTGCCAGCTTACCGCCATGTCGGCCTTTACGCGTATCGGGTACATTTTTTGCGCGCCTACGCGAAATTGACTCCCTCGCCGCTCGAAGGCTTTGAGGCGCTTGAACAGTTGCGCGCGCTGTGGCACGGTTTTCGTATCAGTGTGGCGATTGCCGATCATCTGCCAGCAGCGGGGGTTGATACCCCGGAAGACGCACAGCGCATGCAGAAATGCTTCGAGGGGCGCTGAAAAGGTTTGACCGTAAGGGCATTTGAAGGTAATTTTCAGCCTGAACAAAAAAGCTTAACCGTGCGGGAGTGCACCAAACATCACGGACGGTACAGGCTGCAAACAACGCAGGAAAAAACTGCTTTATTCGATTTTCTCCAGGGGCGAACCACATGAAACTCATTCTGCTAGGCGCACCAGGCGCCGGTAAGGGCACGCAAGCAAAATTCATTTGCGAAAAATTTGGCATTCCGCAAATCTCCACCGGCGACATGCTGCGTGCTGCGGTCAAAGCCGGAACTCCGCTGGGTATTGAGGCAAAAAAGGTGATGGACGCCGGTGGGCTGGTTTCCGACGATATCATCATCGGGTTGGTCAAGGATCGTCTGCTGCAGGACGACTGCAAGTCGGGCTACCTGTTTGATGGTTTTCCGCGCACCCTGCCGCAGGCTGAAGCAATGAAGACCGCTGGCGTGGCGCTCGACTACGTGCTGGAAATCGACGTCGCTGATTCCGAAATTGTCGAGCGCATGAGCGGTCGCCGTGTGCACGTGGCTTCTGGCCGCACCTATCACGTCAAGTTCAACCCGCCAAAAGTGGCTGGCAAGGACGACGAGACCGGCGAAGATCTGATTCAGCGCGGCGACGATGCGGAAGAAACCGTCAAGAAGCGTCTGGAGATTTATCACTCGCAAACCAAGCCGCTGGTCGAGTATTACAGCAAGTGGCTGGCCACCGGTGATGCCAAAGCGCCGAAATGCCGCAAGATCGCCGGCGTCGGCAGTGTCGATGACATCAAGCAGGCCGCTTTCGCAGCGCTGAAGTAAGCTCGCTCAATGGCGGCGAACAAGCCAAACAATGCTTTTTACGCCCAGTCCGGTGGCGTCACAGCGGTCATCAATACCTCCGCCTGTGGCGTCATCGAGACGGCGCGCCGCGCATCACAAGACAATCCGGGTTCAATCGGCAAGGTTTTCGCCGGGCGCAATGGCATTCTCGGCGCACTGGCCGAAGACCTGATTGACACCAGTCTGGAATCCGCCGAGGACATCGCCCGGCTGCGCCATACGCCGGGTGGCGCTTTCGGATCGTGTCGCTACAAGCTGAAAAGCCTCGACGAGCATCGCGCCCAGTACGAACGCCTGATTGAGGTGTTTCGTGCGCATGACATCGGTTTCTTTTTCTACAACGGCGGCGGCGACTCGATGGACACCGCATGGAAGGTGTCGCAGCTGTCCGAAAAGCTCGGTTACCCGCTGGTTTGCGTCGGAATTCCGAAAACGGTCGATAACGATCTGCCCCATACCGACTCCTGCCCCGGCTTCGGTTCGGTTGCCAAGTACGTCGCCACGTCGATGCGCGAGGCCGGTTACGACGTTGCGTCAATGTCCCTGACCTCGACCAAGATTTTTGTCCTCGAAGTGATGGGGCGTCATGCGGGCTGGATTACCGCCGCCTGCGGGCTGGCGAGCGAGGCCGAAGGCGAGCCGCCGCATATCCTGTTGCTGCCCGAGGTGCCTTTCGACGAGGCGCGTTTCCTGGTGCGCGTCGAGGAATGCGTCAAACGCCATGGCTATTGCACGATTGCAGTCTCCGAGGGCTTGCACGATGCGGCGGGCAATTTTCTTTCCGATATGGGCAGCAAGGATGCTTTTGGCCACGCGCAACTCGGCGGTGTCGGCCAGATCATCGCGCAGCGGATCAAGGACAAACTCGGCTACAAGTATCATTGGGCGCTGGCCGACTATCTGCAGCGCTCGGCGCGACACATCGCTTCGCAGACCGATACCGATCAGGCTTACGCGCTGGGCAAGGCTGCCGTTGAACTTGCGCTGTCTGGTCGTAATGCGGTCATGCCGGGTATCGTCCGGCTGGCGGATGCGCCTTATCGATGGGAAATCGGTGTGGCCGACCTGAAGGAAGTTGCCAACGTCGAGCGCAAGATGCCGCGTGATTTCATCAGCGACGACGGTTTTCACATTACTGAAAAATGCCGCGTGTATCTTGCGCCTTTGATCGAAGGCGAGGACTACCCGCCCTACCGCAAAGGCCTGCCGGATTACGTTCGGCTGAAAAATATCGCGGTCCCGCGTATACTGGGCGAGTTCACGACGTAACTCGGCGACCATAGCATTCTGGCTACCGCACGCAAGAGGCGGGGCAAACAACTTTTGTTTCACAATGTAAGTCAATTCGGCCCGGAGGAATTTTCCGAGGGGTCTGAGTAATTTTTTTTGGGGGAGGGTGTTCATGTCAGCAGAACAAGGTTTGTGGCTCGCGCTGGTTGGAGCAGTGCTTGCGGTGCTTTACGGTGCCGTGATGAGCAAGTGGATTCTATCGTTGCCGGCCGGTAACGAGCGCATGCAGGAAATCGCCAAGGCAATTCAGGAAGGCGCATCTGCATATCTCAACAAGCAATACAAGACAATCGCCATCGTCGGTGTGGTGCTTTTTGTCATCATCTGGGTCGTTCTCGGCAAGCTGATGGCGATCGGTTTCCTGATCGGTTCCGTGCTTTCCGGCGCGACCGGTTTCATCGGCATGAACGTTTCGGTTCGCGCCAACGTGCGTACGGCTGAAGCGGCGCGCAGCGGCATCAGCGCAGCGCTGGATGTCGCCTTCAAGGGTGGTGCCATCACCGGCATGCTGGTCGTCGGTCTCGGTCTGCTTGGTGTGGCCGGTTACTACGCCGTGCTTAAGGGTTCCGGTCTTGATTTTCAGCACTCGGTCGAGCCGCTGGTTGGCCTGGCCTTCGGTGGTTCGTTGATCTCGATCTTTGCACGACTCGGTGGCGGTATCTTCACCAAGGGTGCTGACGTCGGGGCCGATCTGGTTGGCAAGGTTGAAGCCGGTATTCCGGAAGATGACCCACGCAACCCGGCCGTTATCGCTGACAACGTCGGTGACAACGTCGGCGACTGTGCCGGTATGGCCGCTGACCTTTTCGAAACCTACGCCGTGACGGTGGTGGCGACGATGGTGCTTAGCGCGCTGATGCTCAAGGGCGTTGCTGGCGCGACTGATGCGGCGATCGTTTATCCGCTGGCACTCGGTGGCGTATCGATCGTTGCTTCGATCATCGGCTGTTTCTTCGTCAAGGCCAATGATGGCGGCAAGATCATGAATGCCCTCTACCGCGGCCTCGCGGTCGCTGGTGTTCTGGCGCTGGCAGCCTTCTACCCGGTCACCACGATGATGCTCGG
>CAJAHZ010000185.1 GCA_903939665.1 uncultured Pseudomonadota bacterium
CCAACTCATGCGCGCTTTGCATCACAATATTCATGTCTTTCTGGTGCATCCACGACTTGAAGCCCGGTTTGAAATTCCGGTCGAGCATGCGCTGACCGTGGTTTTCCAGAATCTTCGAGTAGGCAATGCCGCCAAGCAGCGCCTCGCGCACCTTGGCCGGATCGACCCCGTTCTTCGCGGCGAAGTTGAGCGCCTCGGCCACCGTCAGCACGCCAACGCCGGTAACGATCTGGTTGGCCGCCTTGGCCACCTGACCGGCCCCCGAATCGCCGACATGCACGATGTTCTTGCCCATGCACTCAAAGGCCGGTTTGACCTTGGCAAAGGCCGCCTCGCTGCCGCCAACCATGATCGACAAGGTGCCGGCAATCGCGCCGACCTCGCCGCCGGAAACCGGCGCATCGAGGAAATCGACGCCTGTCTCGCGCAGCCGGACGGCGATATCGCGTGCCGCAGCCGGCAGGATGGTGCTCATGTCGACCGCCACCAGACCCGAGCGCTGCGATGCCGCCACAGCGCCGCCGACACCATTCTCGCCAAGCAGGACCTGCTCGACATCCGGCGCATCGGCGACCATTGAGATCACCACATCGACGCCCCGCGCCACTTCCGCCGGGCTCGCCGCAGCGCTCGCCCCGGCGTCGAGCAGCGGCTGCATCGACTCGGCACGGCGCGCCCAGACGGTGAGCTGGTGCCCGCCCTTGATGAGATTGAGCGCCATCGGGCGCCCCATGATGCCCAGACCGATAAAACCGATTTTCATAAGCACTCCCTTTTGTGTACGTCACCGATGAACGGACAAGTTTAACAAGGCTAATGGTTGGCCCAATACATTCCTCATCGACCAATGATGAAACGCCTTTTGGCATACCCCTGCAAGCCGTAACTCTGCCGATCCGGCAAAACAACAAGCAACCAACCAACACTTGCTCGACAAAACAGCACACACCAAAATTGGATCAACAACAACATTTGTTATTGCCATGCCACTTCGCTAAGATGCACGCCGCCAAACCCGCAAGAAAAGAACAACTGTCACATTCACCATTGATTTCCAAAGTGTTTTTAGATAAAACCTTCAGGGAATGAATAATATGAATGGCTACAAACCGGCCATCTTCGCAGGCCTGCTTGGTCTTGCCGTGTCTCGCGCAGCCCATTCGACCAAGCCGACGGTGACTGGTTTTTACTTCGGCGGCAGCGTCGGCGCATCAACCATTAGTCTCTAGCCTGCGCTGTATCGTAAACAGTTAGCTTGCCACGCTTGCCGAGAGTGATCACGGTCACAAAGATGGTTTCGGGACCCCGACCCATTTGATTTAATTGCTTACACGGCGCTAAAAAGCTTAAGGCGATATACTCTTCGTGGGCCAAAAATTTTTGCTGTGGAGCTTGGACAATGCCAGTCGTTTTTCGCTTTAACGGTATTCGCTTCCACTTTTTCTCAAACGAAGGTGATCCGCGAGAACCGATCCACATCCACGCTCAGCGCGGAGATTGTTTATCCAAAATTTGGATTCAACCCGAACCAAGACTAGCTGAAAACTTCGGTTTCTCTCCCGCCGA
>CAJAHZ010000186.1 GCA_903939665.1 uncultured Pseudomonadota bacterium
CAGTCGCATGCAAATGCGACTGCCCTGGCGACCGGACCACTGAACACCCCCCGTCAGTCAATCCGCAGCGAGCGGATGCAACGTCGCCCCCTTCCAGCAGAACGCCACTTCATTCGGCGCACGCGATTGGCTGCAACATGGCCCTGAGCGAGTGCATCGGTGCTAAAGAAGCAAAATTCGCCGAAATTTCCGGCACAGCCGGGGCGGCTACGTTTATCATGCGCAGTCTCGACCTCGATGGCGAAACCAGTTTTTCTGATTGCCATCGGGTAGATAACGCGGTCTGAGTACCGCAGGCAAGTTTGCAGGGCGTCGCGTCGACGCCCTGGGTAAGCCACGGCGATTTCCGCACCGTGGCGGTTCAAAGCAGGCAGCAGGACGCCGGCTTTTTCGGGAAAATGTGATGCCCTATCCTTCTCTGCAGCCAGCGCTGCGGCGAGGCGGAGCCCTTGACGGCTGCGCCAGCCAAACCCCTTCACAGTACAGTCACGCGCCACGCACGCCATTCTTCGTTCTGATCGCCGCTGCTGCAGCGTATGTACTACTCAGCTTCTTCACCTTCCACGTACCGCAAACGCTCTCCGACGGCGAATTGTGCGGTTTTGTCGCCGGCGATTTCGCGCGCGACGGGACGCTCGCTTACCCGCCGCTGCACGCCTGGTGGCTGAGTTTCGTGCGCAAACAGGAGTACTGGACGACGCTGTCCGTGAGCCTCGCCGTCGGCTTCATAGCCTATGCGCTGCAAGTGGGCCGACGCGCAGGCGCATCGCGCAAGATGGGTAGTGCAGCAGGCGCTGCCGCCGGCAGCGGAATACTCGCGCTATCGGCGCTATGCGTCAGCTGTCTGGCACCGGTGCTGTCAGCCGTGGGCCTCGGCCTGGCCGGCACGCTGCTGGCCGGCGTGCCGAAATGGCTGATCGCCTTCAACACACTCCTGCTCACCGGCTGGGGCAGTCTGGTTTTGTCCCGCCGGATCACCGCCTGTCCGCTGCCACCGCCCTCTTCTTCTCCTTCTCAATCCGGAATCAAACCATGACCCGCCCCCGTTATTCCCTTCTTGTTGCTGGAGCAATCGCCGCCTGCCTCAGCATGCCGGTCGGCGCGCTCGACTATGCGCAGGTTCTGCGGCCGGCCAAACCCGGGATGCCGCTGGCGCACCCGCTCTCGACGCAAGACATCGCACCGCCGCCGTTTTCACTGGTCGCCGACCGCCCCGTGAAGCCGGCCTACGTTCCCGGCCTGCCCGACCTGCGCCGCGGCGAGACCGTGGCCGACGATTTTGGCCGCAAGCCGCCGAAATACGACAGCGTGCTGATCCGCAAGAGCCGGGTTGAAAACGGCGAAGTCATCATCCCGCCGGGCGGTCTGGCCTACCTGGAGGACACCTGGGGCGGCGAGGTGGCGCTGCGCGGCGAGCAGTTGCCGGTGCTGGGCAAACTCTCGACCTATGTCGATTACGACATGTCCACGGTCGTCAAGGAAAACGTCACCATCCCGGCCGGACAGAGCGTCGTTGTCGGCGGGCAGGTTTATCACTACTACGCGACGGTGCAGCACGGCCAGACGGCGAACCATACGCTGCATGTAAAAACGATTGCCGGCACCGACTGGGAATGGGCCTTCGGCTCACCCGTACTTTCCAAAACCCAGACCGGCTGGTGGGGCGGCAACCGCTTTGCGCAGCTCTACAACCAGGGACAGGCCAGCGAGGTCACGCGCGAAAAGATGGTTTTCGACTGGATCAGTGGCGTACGCATGGACCGCCTGCTGCTCGCCGACGAGAAGATCTTCGCCGGCGCGGCTGGCGTGGGCGACAGCTGGAAGGCGGGCGAGCGCACGGTGCGCGTTGCGGCGCTCGACGCGGCGGCCGGCACGGTGATGCTGGAAATTCTGGAAGATGGCAAAGTTGTCTTCAGCAAGACCCTCGGCCCGGTCAAGGCCGACCTGCTGATCGAAGACAGCGCTGCGCGCAAGGCACTGGTTTTCGAGCATGGCGACGTCGCGGGGTTTCTCTCGCCGTGGCCCGAGCCATTCAAGGACGGCAAGGCCAACCTGAAAATCTACGG
>CAJAHZ010000187.1 GCA_903939665.1 uncultured Pseudomonadota bacterium
CGCCGGGTCGGCGATACGCCGAAAAAGATGACGGGCACGCTGGTGCGCGCCTGGCCCGACCCGAGCTTCTTCGATTCGCCAAACATTCCGCTCGCCGAACTCGAACGCCTGCTGCGCAGCAAGGCCGTGTTGTTGCCCGGTCTGCAGGTAGCGCTGGCGATTGAAGACGGCGCCACAACAACGTGGTGCTTTGCCGACGGCATGCAGCAATATCTCGCCGAACAGATCGACGGCGAACCCGTTGCGCCGATCTTCACGACGGAAAAATACGCGGCCGCCGGCGACGAAAATTTTCCGCCCGGCTCGGGTGCGGCGTGGGCGATCTGCTGGACGCCCGAGGGCGGTCTGGCACGCGAGTCCTACGTCAACCTGATTCCCACGCCGGCTGGCGGCACGCATGAGTCCGGCCTGCGGCAGGCGACGCTTGACGCAATCAAGAGCTTTGCCGAGCACCACGCGCTGCTGCCCAAGGGCGTCAAACTCGCCGCCGAGGATGTCTTTTCGCGCGCCAGCTTCGTGCTCGCCGCACGCGTGCTCGACCCGTCGTTCCAGGGACAGACCAAGGAACGCCTGAACTCACGCGATGCCGTGGCGCTCGTCGCGCGCATGGTGCGCGACCCGCTCGAACTATGGCTCAACGAGCACCCGGATGCGGCAAAGAAGATTACCGACCTCGCCGTGCGCGCCGCACAGGCACGCTCGCGCGCCGGACAGAAGGTCGAGAAGCGCAAGCAGTCGGGCGTCGCCATCCTTCCCGGCAAGCTGTCGGACTGCCAGAGCGAAGACACGGCGCGCAACGAGATCTTTCTGGTCGAAGGCGACTCAGCCGGCGGCTCGGCAAAATCCGGTCGCGATAAAGAACTACAAGCAATACTGCCGCTGCGCGGCAAGGTACTCAACACCTGGGAGGTCGAGGTCGGCAGCCTGTTCGCCAACCGCGAAGTGCACGATATCGCGGTCGCTCTCGGCATTGACCCGCACCTGCCCGATGCGCCGGATAGCGTGCTGACCAACCTGCGCTACGGCAAGGTGGTGATCATGACCGATGCCGACGTCGACGGCTCGCACATCCGCGTCCTGCTGTGCACACTGTTCTACCGCCATTTCCCGAAACTGATCGCGCACGGCCATCTCTACTTCGCCCAGCCGCCGCTCTACCGCCTCGACGTGCCGGGCCAGGGCAAAAACCGCCCGCCGCGCAAAATCTACGCACTCGACGGCGCCGAGCGTGAAGCCGCCATCGACCGGATGCGCCTGGAAAACATCAAACCCGAAGCCATCTCGATCTCGCGCTTCAAAGGCCTCGGTGAAATGAACTCCGAGCAACTGTGGGAAACGACTATGTCACCTGACACCCGCCGCCTGATGCGCGTGCGCATGCCGCGCGCCGACACGGCCAACCCCGTGATGAACATGCTGATGGCCAAGAACGAGTCCGCCGGACGGCGGGCGTGGATGGAAGCAAATGGCGCCCTGGTTGGCGCGGAGATTTGATTGTGACGATTGATACAACAA
>CAJAHZ010000188.1 GCA_903939665.1 uncultured Pseudomonadota bacterium
AAAATGGCGTCATTGCCGTTCTCCAGCGTCGACTCAACACAGGCCTTGGCGACGCCCGATTCATCGAGCGCGCTGGTGTCGCGTGAGACCAGCCAGCCGACATGCTGGCGCGCAGCAGCCAGATCGCCCGCCGCCAGATCGCCGGCCACGCGTGTTGCGTGCTCGGCCAAACTGCGCCCGCCAAGGGCAAGATAAAGCAGAAGAGCGTCGATGCTCCAGCCCAATGTATTACGCGGCGTAGCCCAAAATGCCATCGCCACCCAGGGCAAAACGACAAGCGCCCAGGCGACAAGCCCGCTCACCCGACGCAAGGCACCTCGATTGAGAAAGCGCTCGATCGCACTGGCCAGCGCGCCGAAACCGACCAGTGGATGCCAGCGTTTCGGTTCGCCGAACAAGCGATCGAGGCCCGCACCGGCGATCGCCGCAAGCGGCAACCAGAGCGGGGAAGAAACAGTAGCCGAGAAGAGTTGAAGGGGAAAGGGGGCGGGCATGAGAAAATCAGGGGCAACGAAGCCCGGATTTTACGATGAATAGCGCAGCCCCGATGCAAAACGCCCCTACCCTGATGATTCAGGGCTGTACCTCCGACGCCGGCAAGACGACGCTGGTTGCCGCGCTGTGCCGCATCCTGCATCGCCGCGGCGTGCGCGTCGCGCCGTTCAAGCCGCAGAATATGGCGCTCAATTCGGCGGTCACTGTCGACGGCGGCGAGATCGGTCGTGCACAGGCATTACAGGCGCTGGCCGCCGGTCTGGAACCGCACAGCGACTTCAATCCGGTTCTTCTCAAACCGGCGAGCGATACGCGGGCGCAGGTGATCATCCACGGCAAGGTGCTGACCGATCTGGACGCACGCAACTACCACGAGTACAAGCCACGTGCGATGAAAGCCGTGCTCGAATCTTACGAACGCCTGTGCGCGCAATACGACTGCATCCTGGTCGAGGGCGCCGGCAGCCCGGCCGAAATCAACCTGCGCGACCGCGATATCGCCAACATGGGCTTTGCCGAAGCCGTCGATTGCCCGGTCATCCTGATCGCCGACATCGACCGGGGCGGTGTTTTTGCGCATCTGGTCGGCACGCTGGATCTGCTGTCGGCGAGCGAACAGGCGCGCGTCAAAGGCTTCGTCATCAACCGTTTTCGCGGTGACATCTGCCTGCTCGAATCCGGTCTGCGCTGGCTTGAAGAGCGTACCGGCAAACCGGTGCTCGGCGTGCTGCCTTACCTGCACGGCCTCTATCTGGATGCAGAAGATGCGCTGCCACGCGAGGCTGAAAAGAAAGAAGCGGCAAAGCTACGCGTCATCGTACCGGTCTATCCACGCATTTCGAATCACAACGACCTCGATCCCTTGCGCTTTCACCCGGAGGTGGACTTCCGCTTCATCGGCCCGAACGACACGCCGCCGCCGTGCGACCTGATCGTACTGCCCGGTTCAAAAGCCGTGCAGGCCGATCTTGCATGGCTGCGCGCGCAGGGCTGGGAAGAGGCTATCCGCCGTCATCTGCGTTACGGCGGCAAGCTGATCGGCATCTGCGGCGGCCTGCAGATGCTCGGTCGCGCACTGCACGACCCGCTCGGGCTGGAAGGCAATCCATCAAGCATTAACGGCCTGGGCTGGCTCGACTACGAGACGACGCTGGCGGCAGAAAAAACGCTGCAGAATGTCAGCGGCACACTGGCGGGCGGCGCAGCAGTCACCGGCTACAAGATTCACATGGGGGTGACGCAGGGCGCGGCATTGGTTAATCCGGCAGCATTGCTCGACGGCAAGCCGGATGGCGCGCTATCCGACGACGGCCAGATTCTGGCGACTTACTGCCATGGGCTGTTTGACGCGCCGGAAGCGCTCTCCGCGCTGCTCACCTGGGCGGGGTACAAACCGACACAGCACTTCGATCCCCACCAGCGACGCGAGCAGGATCTGAACCGGCTGGCCGATGCGGTAGAAGAAAACATGGACCTGCGCCCGCTTGCCGAGTGGTTACCGACATTGCCGGCGTAGGCTGTTACGTTGGAAAAGCCCGTATTTACTTGATCTGCGGAAAATTCACAAAGGCAAACAGCCTCGTATCAACTCGCCAAAGCGGCCTGTTTGATCGCTTCGGTCGCCCACTGATTCAGGCTCTGGCCATGTGCAGCTGCCGCAATGGCAGCGGCTTCGTGGGTCGCAGGATCAACCCGCAAAGAAAACTTGCCCGAGAAGTGTTTGCGTGGCTCAATGCCGCGACGCTCGCAGGCTTCGAGAAACACCCGTAGGGAAATTTCGCCTTCGTACTTCAAGCCATTCACGTCCGCCGCATAGAAGTCTGCGCCGCCGTTGAGGCCGACAAACTCACCGCGAAACATCTGAATATCCGGGTCAAAGGCGATGACCGCCTGATAGCCGTTGATCGTCATAGTGTTCATGGTTTCACTCCATTCTCTTCCAGCCATTTTCGAATTGCCGCAACCGCGCCCTTGTCCGTGTCCGGCGAGGGGTGGGGGCGATGAAATACCCGCACCAAACCGAACAAAAACACCTCAATCCGCGAACCTTCGCGTTCTGCAAACGCTGCACCAAGTTCCCTGAATAGCGCCTCGATGTCAGCCCAGCGGACATTGGCCGAGACAGGGCGAGCGAAGATCAGTTCCAAGGTGCGCTGATGTTTGCGTTTCATGGAAAAATGATAGCAGAAAACGGTATCACAATACAGGCGTTAAAGCGCTTGCCAGGCGACGCTACAAAACCGGTTATAGGCGCATCATCGGGCAAGAAACAGACAACGAAGGGACGAAACAGCGCTGGCGCGATTCGGCACTCTCAGGCAGGAAAGGAATCCGGCTGGCCGATGCGGTAGAAGAAAACATGGACCTGCGCCCGCTTGCCGAGTGGTTCCCGACATTGCCGGCGCAGGCTGTTACCTGTCGAGCGTAGAAATTACTCGCTGCGCACGAGCAGCAGCGAGGTCTCTGCCTTGCGCACCAGACGCTCGGCAACGCTGCCAACAAAGAAGCGCTCCATGCCGCGGCTGCCGTGGCTACCGGCGACCAGCAGGTCAGCCTTCCACTCAGCCGCTGCACTGGCAAGCATGTCGGAAACATGCTTCTCTTCCGATTCGATCAGCTTGGTCTCAGCCTCGACGCCGGCGGCACGAGCGGTCTCTACCGCTTTGCCGAGAAAGCCCTGCGCACCCAGGCGCATTTTGTACTCAGCCTTGCCAACGCTGTTCGGCAACATCATTTCCATCTGGCGGTGCGCAAAAATCGTTTCATCAACCGCATGACAGATCGCCAGTTGCGCACCGCTGGCTTTAGCCAGGTCGATCGCGGTGGTCAGCACCTTGTTGGTCATGAAGCTCTCATCGACTGCAACCATGATTCGCTTGTACATTTTCCAGCTCCCGGTTCAAAAAGTTGTCGGACAACCTGAACAATACCATTCATTGCGCACGATGAAAACACCCACCGCTATTTGAGAAGCAGTGGCAACCCGGCAGCGACCAGAGTCACCCGGTCAGACACCGCCGCCACCCGCTGGTTCAGTCGCCCCTGCTCGTCAGAAAACAAGCGCGAAACAGCCGCCATCGGCACCAACCCCCAGCCGACCTCGTTCGAAACAACGATGATATGACCGGGAAGCTGCGGCAGCGTGTCGATCAGCGCCTGCAGTTCGCCAGACAAGCGGGGACAGACGACGGCCACGCCGGCTTCGGCCTGCTGCGCCGCCTCTCCGGCAAACAATAGATTGGACAACCACAGCGTCAAGCAATCGACGATCAGGCACGCGTCCGGTGCCGCGTGCTGGCGCAGTGCGGTGGCCAGTTCGAGCGGCGCTTCAACAAGACCCCAGTGCGCCGGACGCCGCGCCCGGTGATGCGCGATGCGCTGCGCCATCTCGCCGTCCAGCGCCTGCCCGGTCGCGACATAGACCACGCGCAGACCGCTCTGCGTCGCCCTTTGTTCGGCCAACAAGCTCTTGCCCGAACGGGCGCCGCCGATGATCAGTTCTCTCATGGATCAAAGCTTAGCACGCTGCGTTTGCGCCTACGCTGCAGCGTATAATTTGCGCCTTTCCTGGCTCCGGAACCTTATGCTTTTCTCCATTCCTCCGCTCGACACCGCCCTCACCTCGGCGCTGCAACAAAAGATCAACAACAAAACCAAGCCGCTCGGCGCGCTCGGCCAGCTTGAACAACTAGCGCTACAGATCGGCCAGATCCAGAAAACCCTGACGCCCAGCCTCGATCAGCCGCATCTGCTTGTTTTTGCCGGCGACCACGGCGCAGCCAAAGCCGGCGTCTCAGCCTTCCCGCAGGATGTCACCTGGCAGATGGTCGAGAATTTTCTCGCCGGTGGCGCGGCAATCAACG
>CAJAHZ010000189.1 GCA_903939665.1 uncultured Pseudomonadota bacterium
GAACTGGCCGGTGTCATCACGCCAGCCTTGCGCGAACTAATTGTCGAACGCGGCATGTCGCTCGAAGACGATCCGGTACCCCTGCCCAAATTCAAGATTATCGTGCTGATGGTGCTATGGAGCCGCGATCAGGATCTCGAACCACTGATCGTCGAAGAACTGCTCTACGACGCCGACCCCGAACGACTGCACTGACCTACCCGACACATCTCCGGTTACGGCTATTTGCGGAGGCTTTAAGCACCTCTGCTTGCCAAGCGCAGGCTTGTCCTCTTATCATGCCCCGCAACGTGGTGCCATTTGACCATCCATTTGCCACACTCTTTAGCCACTCTCCCGGGCTCAAAAACACACCATGAGCAAGAAGCTGATCATCGCCGAGAAACCCTCCGTCGCCGCCGACATCGCGCGAGCCCTTGGCGGTTTCACCAAGCACGACGACTACTTCGAGAGCGACGACTGCGTTCTCTCTTCGGCAGTCGGTCATCTGCTGGAACTGGCCTGCCCGGAGGAATATGAAGTCAAACGCGGCAAATGGTCCTTTGCTCATCTACCGGTCATCCCGCCGCACTTCGCCTTGCGACCGATCGAAAAATCAGAGTCGCGCCTGAAACTTCTGACCAAACTGATCAAGCGCAAGGATGTCAGCAGCCTGATTAACGCCTGCGACGCGGGCCGCGAAGGTGAGTTGATCTTCAATTACATCGCCCAGCACGCCAAGAGCGGCAAACCCGTCGAGCGTCTATGGCTGCAGTCGATGACCCAGCAGGCCATCAAGGACGGCTTCTCGCGCCTGCGTGCCGGTGCCGAGATGCAGGGTCTGGCCGATGCTGCCGTCTGCCGTTCCGAATCCGACTGGCTGGTCGGCATCAACGGCACGCGCGCGATGACCGCCTTCAATTCGAAGACCGGCGGCTTCCACCTGACCACCGTCGGTCGCGTCCAGACGCCGACGCTGGCGCTGATGGTCGAACGCGAAGACAAGATCCGCAAGTTCAAATCACGCGACTATTGGGAGGTCGAGGGCGAATTCGCCTGTGCGGCTGGCGAATACCGCGGCAAATGGTTTGATGAGCAGTACAAGGGCAAGGACGACGACGAACACGCCCGCGCCGACCGCCTCTGGGAAGAAAGTCGCGCCAAGGCAATTCAGCAGAAATGCCACGGCAAGCCCGGCGAAGTCAGTGAGGAAGCCAAGCCCTCGACGCAGCTCTCACCGCTGCTCTATGATCTGACCAGCCTGCAACGCGAAGCCAACAGCCGCTTCGGCTTCTCCGCAAAATCGACACTGGGTCTGGCGCAAGCGCTTTACGAAAAGCACAAGGTTCTCACCTACCCGCGTACCGATGCGCGCGCGCTACCGGAAGACTACCTACCGACGGTCAAGGCAACGCTCTCGATGCTCACCGGCGAAGGCGTCGGCAAGGGCCATGACGAGGCCGCGCTAGCGCGCTACTCGCCTTTTGCGCACCAGATTCTGGCGCGCAACTGGGTTTTGCCGAACAAGCGCATTTTCAACAACGCCAAGATATCCGATCACTTCGCCATCATCCCCACGCTGCAGGCGCCGAAACAACTCTCCGAGCCCGAACAGAAGCTGTACGACATGGTCGTCAAACGCTTCCTCGCCGTCTTCTACCCGGCAGCGGAGTATATGATCACCACGCGCATCACCCGCGTCGAAAGCGAACCGTTCAAGACCGAAGGCAAGGTACTGGTCAACCCGGGCTGGCTGGCGGTCTATGGCCGTGAAGGGCAGGAGGGCGACGAAGGTAATCTCGTCCCGGTACAGCCCAAGGAGCGGATCAAGGCGGAGGAAGTTCTGGTCAACGCGCATCAGACCAAGCCACCGGCACGCTACTCTGAAGCGACGCTACTCTCCGCCATGGAAGGCGCCGGAAAAATGGTCGACGACGAGGAATTGCGCGCCGCCATGGCCGGTCGCGGCCTCGGCACACCGGCAACGCGCGCGCAGATCATCGAAAACCTGCTTGGCGAACAATATCTGCACCGTGAAGGGCGTGAATTGCAGCCCACGGCCAAGGCCTTTTCGCTGATGACCTTGCTCAACGGGCTCGGCATCCCCGAACTGACCGCACCGGAACTGACCGGCGACTGGGAATGGAAGCTGGCACGCATGGAACGCGGCGAGATGTCGCGCGATGCCTTCATGAAGGAAATCGCGGCGATGACGCAACATATCGTCGACCGCGCCAAAACCTACGACAGCGATACGATTCCCGGGGACTTCGGCGAACTAAGCACCCCCTGCCCGAAGTGCGGCGGGCTGATCAAGGAAACCTACAAGAAATTCCAATGCCAAGGTTGCGAATTCTCGCTGTGGAAAATCGTCGCCAGCCGC
>CAJAHZ010000190.1 GCA_903939665.1 uncultured Pseudomonadota bacterium
AGATCACGTCGTTCAGCGGGTAATCAAGCACCGGCAAACCGTCACTGCCCAAACGTACCTGACCACCACGACTCTCGGGATGAAAGCCGTCGCGCATCAGCGCCAACAGGGCATTGACCTTGGGAAATTCCTGCATCAAGCGGGCGTGCCCCGCGCCAAAGCCCTGCAGCGTGGTCGAGAAAAGTACGGGGTGCAACGGCGGCGTCTCAAGCTTGAAACCCAACGGGCCATCAATCGGTGCCTGGTGCAGGTAATGATCCGAATAGATCGACTGCGGCGCACCGGAATAGCCGTTAACCCGCTCGGGCATCAAGGCTGATGAAATGACTACGGGATGCAGGAAGGTGCGTTTACCGAGCAATCGATAGGGATCAGGAACATCGCTGCGCAGCAGCAGTGCCGGGCTGCCGATAGCACCACCAGCAATGACGAAGTGCCGGGCGCGCAATTGCACGCGAACGCCGGACGGATGAATGCCGTCGGCACTGAGCGCCACGCAATCGAGCGCGCTGACCCGGTTGCCCTCAAAACGCAAACGCTCGGCGCGCAGTCGCGAATACAGCGTCGCCCCGCGGCGCAGCGCTGCCGGAATCGTCGTCAGCAACATCGACTGTTTGGCATTGGTCGGGCAGCCCATGCCGCAGTAACCCAGATCCCAGCAGCCTTTGACGTTACGCCGGATATGGCCGAAATCGATGCCGAGTTTTTCTGCGCCGCTGATCAGGACGTTGTTATTGGCGTTGGGCGGCGTATCCCACGCGCGTACCGAAAGCTTGTGCTCCATCGCGGCAAACCACGGATCGAGCGCCTCGACGCTGAGCTGGCGCAGGCCGAACTGCTGCTGCCAGAAGCCAAGCGTGGCAGGCGGCGTGCGAAAGCAGCTGGCCCAGTTAAGCGTTGTCGAACCGCCAACATTGCGCCCCTGCAGGATATTGATCGCCTTGTCCGACGTTTTTCGCGCCGCCGACTCCTGATAAAGTTCGGGATAGGCATCGGCTTCACGCATCCTGAAATCGCTCGACGAACGTAGCGGGCCTTCCTCGACCAGCACAACACGCAAGCCGAAATCGCTCAGAATATCTGCCGTTACACCACCGCCGGCACCCGTGCCAACAATCACCACATCGGCTTCAAAGGGTTGCCCCTGGCCAAGCGTCGAGGCGTCGATGTGCTTCCAGCCCGCTGCCAGCCCGGCTCTGATTGGATCTTTCATTAGAACACCTCGGGCGGCCCGGGGTAGCCGATAGCTTCCCATGCGTCCGGCTGTGCGTACCAGGCGCCCAGGATCAGATCGTGCAAAGCCGCATAGGCACTGCGCAACAGGCCGAAACGGCTGTTGCGCCAGGCGTCGAGGAACCCGGCAACGTCCGCCGGACTGGCCTCACGCCATGGCCGACCAACACCGGCGATGACAATGCGCGCCGGGGCAAGCACCAGCAGGCCAAGCAACTCGCCGATTTCCTTCTGCGTTGCCAGCGAAAGGCCCGACACCGCACTGGCGATGCCGTCAACGGTGCGCATGACAAGCTGTTGCCGCGCCGCGCCCTCTTTCGGCAATGCGCCATCAAGAATAACGCCGGTTACGGCAGCCAGCATTTCTCGCTCGACATCGCTCAGGCCGCGCACGCCTGCCGCATTGATCCAGCCAGAGAAAGCCAGCAAGAAGCTGCCGGCCACGCCGGTCTTGAGAAATTCTCGGCGAGAGAGAAGCTTCATCGCAGCGTCAGCGCAAAAGCAGCCGGATCAGACGTTCGAAGCGCTTGCCGTAGGGCGGCTTGAACAGGCCGATACCGCTCAGCCTTGATTGATGAAACACGGCTTTCTTCGAGGAAAACGTCTCGAACCCCTCGAAGCCGTGGTAGCAACCCATGCCGCTCGGACCGACGCCGCCGAAGGGCAGATCGTCCTGCGCGACATGCATCAAGGTGTCGTTGATCGTTACGCCGCCGGTCACCGTTTCATTGAGCACGCGCTCGATCCGCACCCGATCGCTGTCGAAGAAATAGAGCGCCAGGGGTCTTGGCCGGGCATTAACGAAGGCAATGGCCTGATCGAAATGATCGTACGCAACCAGCGGCAGCAGGGGACCGAAAATCTCCTCCTGCATCACGCGCATGCCGTCGTTCACCTTGAGCAGAACAAGCGGCGGCAGGCGATGCGCTACGGCATCAGGCGCCACCCCCGGCGCCAGCTCAAGCACTTCCGCCCCCTGCGCTCTGGCTTCGTCGACGTAGCCGCAAAGACGTGCGTAATGGCGCTCATTGACCACCGCGGTATAGTCCGGCGTGTTGCCAATATCGGGGTAACAGGCGGCAAGGACGCGCCGTGCCGCATCGACAAAAGCATTTTCCTGGCCAGCCGGCAAGAGCACGTAATCGGGTGCGATGCAGGTTTGACCGGCGTTCAGGCACTTGCCAACAACAATGCGCTCGACCGCCTTGTCGAAGCCGCCGGCAGACAGGAGTTGCGGCCCAATGATGGCTGGTGATTTGCCGCCGAGTTCAAGCGTGACCGGCGTCAGATTTTCCGCCGCGGCGCGCATGACGTGACGCCCGACAGCCGTCGAACCGGTGAACAGCAAATGATCGAAAGGCAACTGCGAGAAGGCGTGCGCGACGCTGGCATCACCCTCGACAATCGACACCTCGTCGGCAGAAAAATATTGGGCGACCAAGCCGGCCAGAAGACTTGCCGTCGCCGGAGTGAACTCCGACATCTTGATCAACGCCCGGTTGCCCGCAGCCAAGGCCGCCGCCAGCGGGCCAACGGCCAGATAAACGGGATAATTCCATGGCACGATGACCCCCACCGCGCCGAGCGGCTGATAACGTACCTCGGCCCGCCCCGGCTGAAACCATAGGGCAACACGACGCCGCTGCGGCCGCATCCAGCGCGCCAGATGCCGGCGTGCGTGGGCGATCGCTTGATAGCTCGGGAACAACTCAAGCAAACGCGTTTCCGCTGGCGAACGATGGCCGAAATCACGGCATACCGCTTCGGCAATCGGGCCCGCATTCTCCCGCAACAAAGCATCCAGCGCCGCAAGACGCCGGTCCCGCTCGCTGCGCTGCGGGCTTGGATCGCGTCTCGCAGCGTCCAGCAGACAGGAGAAACGTGCTTCAAGCGAGTCAGAATCAGCCATGCAACGCTCCTCGGGTTTTTATTTCTCGATTCTCAACGCTCAATCCAGCATTCGCATGAAGTCTATGCCGCGAACCACGGAGCCGTTAGGGTAATCCCTCTAAACACCGTTTTGCGAGCCGTGCATAATTCTCCAACATGAAGACTACAATCAACGACGAGAAACAGCAGAGTGCCGAAGCCTTGCGTCGACATCTGCAGACGGCGAAATTACTCCGCCAGCAGATCAATGCCGACACCGAGTCAGCACGCGATCGACTGTCTCTGCGCGAATGGCAGGCAGCCCGTCTGGTCAAGAGCTACACGGATCTTCTGGCGAGTGAGCGATACGGCAAAGCGGCAAGGTTCTTCTTTTCCGACCTTTACGGCCCCAAGGACTTCAGCAGCCGCGACGAAGAGGTCGAACGCATACTGCCCATGCTGGTCGCCATGCTGCCCGCTTCAGCCCTGCGCACCATTGCTCTGGCCGTCGAACTCGACGCCCTGACTGAATTTCTGGATTTGGCCATGGTGGCGGAGTTGCGTGCAGCAGGGCGCATCGGAAGCATTGATGAGAACGCCTACGCTGCCGCCTACCGCGCAGTCGGCCACCGGTCGGAACGGGAACGCCAGATCCTCCTGATGCGCGATGCTGGCGAGGTGCTGAAGCAACTTGCACAGAGATCACTGCTGACGACGGCGCTCAAACTCATGCGCAGACCGGCGCACCTTGCCGGACTCGGCGAGTTGCACGAATTTCTGGAAAAGGGCTTCGACGCCTTCCGCCAAATGGGCGATGCGACCGAGTTTCTCGACTGTATCGAAAACAAGGAGCAAAAGTTGCTGATAAAGCTGTTCGACAGCGCCAAAAACCCGTTTGCCAACGGATAGGCCACACAGCCTATACTTTGACGGATCGGCATCAAGAGCATCGTCACCGGAATGGCTAGAATCAGGCGCCAGGCAGGCGGGAATTCGTACGCAAAGCGGGCCGCCGTAACGATGAAAGACCACAGCCGCTACTGGCACACCATCGACAAAGAGGAGAGCTTTATGAACTGGACCGGGAAGCAAATAGCTATCGTAATTTCAGTGCTCGCTGCATTCGGCTCAAACGCAGCGTTCCCCAAAGAAATTCGGTCAGAAGCAAAAAAGGTTGAGGGTGCCGCCAACCTGCAAACGATTACCCTCAAAGGCGATACCTTGTTCGCGTTTGGTGATGACAAACTGTCATCAGGAGGAAAAAAATCCCTTGATGACTTGCTCAAAAAAGGATCGCTGTCCCCGATGACTCGTTACCGGATCGAAGGACATACGGATCATATAGGGGACCGCAAGGCGAACGGTGCGCTGTCACTTCGCCGCGCCGAATCGGTGCGCCGGTATATGTTATCGAAAGATCGCAACCTTCGGCTTGAGAGCGCTGGCATGGGGGAAAGCAGGCCCGTGGTGCAGTGCTCAGACAAACTGGCAAAGCAGGCGCTCACGAAGTGCCTGGCACCCAATCGGCGCGTCACGATCGAGCCCATTTACTAAGCCGGAGTTATGACGCTCCAAGGGGGTAGCAAGGGTTTGACAAGCAACCCTGCCCCGATCATTGGGCACTCGGAAAATAGCGGTCGCAAAAGTCACACTCCCGCTGAGGCAGCCATGCGGGAATTCGGTAGAAGCGATCTCGAATACGGGTCAGAACTATGGCGCGGTACGCGGAATAATTAAATCCCTGACCCAGAACCAGATAGAAACGCACCCCATTGAGCTCAAACTCAGAAAATTCGACACGCTTGAAGAAGGGCGCATAAGCCTCGCTCTTCGGTTTGCTCCTGCGCAGAATCAACACATTGCGCCCGTCTTGAGCCCGCCAGTCGGTTTCGACATCATCCTGGCGGGCATAAAACGATCCTTCACCGAAAACCGCGAACGGTCGCTGAGCTTGATAGGCCAGGGTTGCCGCCGGGGAATAGCCTTCCATGGCAAAAAGGTAGTCTCCGGCATAAGGCTGCAATTGGGCCAAAACTTCGTCCGAGCGCACGGTGAGCAGTATGCCGTCATAAAGCCGGCTGTTCTTCCAGATTTGCATGGGCAGCGCCGCGATGAGCACAATCGCCAACACGTGCAGCACAGCAAAGATGACCGACCACCGCACCAGTCTTGCCAGAACGGTCAAAGGCAGGACGATGGCGGCGAGAACGCCCAGCAAGAGGATAAAAGAGACAGGCCAGTGCAGCCCGACCGAACGCCACAAGGACATCGACGCGAAGAGGAGCAATGGCACAAGCATGAGCCAGAAGGCAGCGGCGGCGTCTGTATTCTGCCGAAGAATTTCTCTTGCCTGCTTGCGCTGCCGCCAGAGTTCGAACAATAACCACGGCGTTGCCAGATAAAGCAGCGAAAGCGCGTAAAGCACCGGATTGGTCCACGAAAATCCGCTGCCGGCATGGCGATTCACAAAATTAAAAAGAATGTTGACCCAGCCGTGCTGACTATTCCACCACAGGTTGTAGATGGGTGCTGGCAAGGCGGCAACGAACAAAAGTGCAAACGAGATGTAACGACCGGCGTCTCGCCGGATGAAAAGTACGTGCAC